>CAMWWG010000063.1 GCA_947177935.1 uncultured Ruminococcus sp.
GTATATTCTGTATCATCCGCCATCAGACATAATAACTTGATCGTATCGCCGTAGTAGACATCATCACCATAATTGATAATTACATCTCGGAGCTGATCATGCCATTCCGTGTCGTCCGCCACTTTTGCCGCTAACAGAACCGGTGCTGTAAAGCACAAATCCGAATAATCCTCAAACGCCGTTCCGTTCATATGATACCCTGCCATAATTTCCCATGGATCAGAATCAGAAGTTTCTTTCATGAAACTGCTGATCTGTTCTGCGTAAATCTTTGCCGTCTCATTCTGATTTACCAGATAATCCATACTGATCCGCCAGGGATCACGACACGCATTATAATAATAATCGCCGTCATTTTCGGATTCCAGAAAATCCGCCGGAGATGCTTTCCATGTGCCGTCAGAATCCCGGATCACAAAATCGGGCAAAATTCCATTCTGATAAGTCGCTGTCAGTGCTGTAATGATCTCATAAGTTGTATCATAGACTTTCATCCAGTTTGCATCACCGGAAACTTCTGCAAATTCCGGCAGATATGACAAAATAAAATCTGACGTTCTGGTTGCATGATAATAACTCTCTGAACTGTCGCACTCCGACACCCAGTCGCCAAGTGTCAACGTCCAGTATTCATGGTTCACATCGTATTCCATAATATCATCAATCATGGCTTTCGCTTCGCCGAGGTAGTCAATATCACCATCACTGCCCCAGACTGCATCCGCCAACAAAAGCGAGTAGGCAATATCCATATCACCATCTGTTGCAGAATCGCAGAAACCGCCAGTCATGCTTCCATCCTCTGCACCGTCGATCAGAGCCGTTCCATTGTCGCACTGCTGCCAGGACATCAGATGATGACCAATACTGCTCGGATGTGCCTTATAATAACGATACATGCCATCAAAGTAATCTTTTGCGGATGCATCCTGATCCGCCATCTGTGCAAAGATCAACATTCCATAGCCATGTGCTTCCGATACTGTCACTTCTACAGACTGATTATTTCCGGTATACATACTTTCGCTGTACCAAACATAATACTGTGTTTCGTCCGTGACGTAAGTATCCTGTTTCACATATTTTTCTTTCCACTGCTGATAAAAATCCACAGTATCCTGTGAAAAATCAGATGATGCCGCCGGAAGTGCATTCACCTGAATGCTGAGTGAAGCTCCTGTGAGAACTCCCAGAGCTGTCAAAAAACTGAAAATTTTCTGAAATTTCTTCATAGCAAAACGCCTCCTTGAAACTATTTCTATAATCTTATTATAACATAAGTTGAAAAAGTTGTCAAGAGTGTACAGAATTTAACTGTTGATTATCACAGAAATATATCTTCTCTTTCGGTAGCAATCCTGTAATATCTATTTTCTGTTCTTTTTTGTTTCTCAAATCTGTTACATAGTCTGTAATGTCTTTGATCTCCACAATCCAGTCGTTGACATATTTTCTGACGGATTCCCCCCGGATGCCGATCTGAATGGAACGATAATCTAAAGCATTTCCATAAATATCCCGCTCCGGATCCCATTGCATCCTGATTTCAGAATCCCGGATTCTCTCCTGCCATTCCTGATAGGAAATTCCCTGATTTTCGTGATAACTGGATAATACGGCATGTTGCAGCATATCATCAAAAGCAGATCTCTTGATTTGAATTGCTAAAATATGCTCCTGATTTTCTTTCAGTCCCCACCCGGAACGATACATCATCCAAAGAAATGACGGCTTGATCCAAGTCATCCGGGTTAATTTAAAACGCTGTCCGAATGTCCCCAGGCGAACGGCTTCTTCTGCGATTCTAGCAGAATATGCCTGATAAACCTGGATTGTAGATTTATCATAAACGGCTCTGATCTGATGATAGTCTGTCATAATAGCTTCCTGCTTTCCTGATTTATCCAGATATTTAAATTAATTTGAACTCGGCAGTAATGCCTGCTTTAATAATACAAAATCATAAATATTCACCAAATTATTGGAATCCATGTCACCTGCGTGCATTTGTTCTTCCGTAATGGATTCCAGATTTAATAAATATTTCTGCATATAAATTAAATCCTGCAAATTCACGACATGATCCATCAGAATATCACCTTTTTCAGAAATTACCCCAGATTCTGTTGTCTCCGTGACAGGTTCTGTTGTCTCTGTGACAGATTCTGTGGATTCTGTTGTTCCGGGGAGCGTCTCCGGAACTGTTTCTGTGATAGATTCTGTCGTTTCCGGAACTGGAAGAGTCTCCGGCGGCTGTTCAGAATCCCCATTGAGATACTCTGTGATTTTCTGATACCAGTAATTCCCCATTTTTTCGTAACCTATTGCATTCGGATGAACACCATCTAACAGATCCTGCTTTGTGAGTTGTGAATTGATGTCAGATAATGCAATCGGCTTGCCCTCTGCCTGTTTCTCCGAAATCAACGCTTTCACGGCTGTATTATAATCATCTACAGCTTTGTCCATTTCCTCGACTGTGTAAGCATCTGTGTAATTCGTCACATCAGCGTCCATGTATGGAATCGTTGCCAGATATAACAAGCCATCTTCCGGGAGATATTCCAGGATGGTATCTACCAGTAATTCTAAACGCTCCGGCATAGCATCCAGTTCATAACTGGATAAAATATCATTTGTGCCGATCTGGAGCATGACAACGTCTGCCGGATAGCTCTCCATAAGCCAGTCAACAAAATTATAAATGCCGCTTCTCTGATTGGGAATATCTGCAATCGCATAACCGCTGTAGCCTGCGTGATTGGGATCAATGCCATCACCGCCCCAGTTCGGACCTACAAAGTCAATCTGATCTGTATAGCCGTTCATTTCGAGCATTTTCCAGAGTGTGAGCCGGTAACCGCCGACCGGATCACCCGTGAATCCGTCCGTGATGGAATCCCCTAACGGCATGATTCTCAATTTTTCAGCATCCTGATCTTCTGGGAATGCTGTGAGCGAACTTGCTGCACAAATCGTTAGAACGACAGCCGTGAGACTTGCTGTGAATTTTTTCAATTTCATAAAAATCTCCTCGCTTAAAATTTAAAAAATTAATTCAGGAAAAGCCCTCCTGACAGAGGGCTTTTCTGATTTTATAATTTTATGATTCCTGAGGCTTTACCATAATCCCCAGAACATCTAGATTTTCTTGCTCGACCGGAGACGGACATGCACTCATGATTTCCGAAGCATCTTTTACTTTCGGGAACGCCACAACATCCCGGAGACTCTCGGCTTTACACAACAGCATTGCCAGTCTGTCAAGACCAATTCCAAGACCGCCGTGCGGTGGTGCGCCGTAATGATAAGCTTCTACAAGGAATCCGAATTTTGCCTGGATTTCTTCATCCGTCAAGCCCAACGCACGGAACATTTTTTCCTGTAATTCATAATCTGTAATACGCATAGAACCGGAACTTAATTCAATGCCGTTCAGGACTAAGTCATACGCTTTTGCGACAACTCGTCCCGGATCGGACTCCAGATACTGTAAGCATTCATCTTCCGGCATCGTGAACGGATGGTGCATCGCAAGCCATGTCTGTGAATTCTCGTCCCATTCAAAGAATGGGAACTGTGTAATCCAGAGGAAATTTAATTTTTCTTCCGGAATGATCTCTAATTTTTTAGCAACTTCCAGACGCAATGCGCCCAGAACGGACAGAGTAATCCGATTCTTATCCGCTACAAACAGCGCAACATCCCCCTGCTGACAATCAATCCGGGACAATAATTCCTGCATTGCTTCGTCTGAGAAGAATTTTGCAAATGCACAAGTAGGCTTCTCGTCCGCCCAACGAATGAATGCCAGACCTTTTGCTCCGATTCCCCGGACAAATTCGGTTAATTTATCAATCTCTTTTCTGGATAAGATTTTTGCAGCATTTTTTGCAACGATACAGCGGACGCTTCCACCGGACTGCACAGCATTGGCAAACACGCTGAATCCGGAATCCTTTACAAGGTCAGAAACATCCTGCAATTCCATTGCAAATCTAGTATCCGGTTTATCAGATCCATAGCGATTCATGGCATCCTGATAGGATAATCTCGGAATTGGCAGAGAGACATCCTGTCCCAGAACATCTTTAATCAGTTTCTGGACAAAACCTTCTGTTAATTGCAAAATATCTTCCACATCCATGAAAGACATTTCCAGATCAATCTGTGTAAATTCCGGTTGTCTGTCAGCTCTCAGATCCTCATCACGGAAACATCTCGCAATCTGAATGTAACGCTCCATGCCGGCAACCATCAGCAATTGTTTATAGATCTGCGGTGATTGCGGCAGTGCGTAGAATTCTCCCGGATGAACTCTCGACGGGATCAGGTAGTCTCTTGCGCCCTCCGGTGTGGATTTCATCATCATGGGCGTTTCGATCTCAATAAAATCATTGGCATAGAAATATTCTCTGGCACATTTTGCGATCTTATGGCGCATGATTAAATTTTTCTGCAAAGACGGTCTTCTCAGATCCAGATAACGATATTTCAGGCGCATTTCTTCGCCTGCATTGGTATCATCCATAATCATAAACGGCACAGGTTCAGCCTTTGCCAGAATCCGGATTTCTTCTGCAATAATTTCTATATTGCCGGTTTTCATATTAGGATTAATATCCTGACGAGTGACAGAATGTCCCTTGACAAGCAGAACATACTCATTTTTACAGGATGCGGCTTTTTCAAAAATTTCTCTGTCGGTCTCGTCATTAAAGACAAGCTGTACTTCACCGCTTCTGTCCCGGAGAACGAGAAAAATCACTTTATTTTTATTGCGGATGTACTGCACAAAACCGCCCACTACAACCTGCATACCAGGTTCTGTGACTTCACCGCAGCCATGTGTCCGTCTGAGATTTCCCATAGATTCTGCCATAATTTCAGCTCCTTAATTATATTTTATTCTTAACTGTTTTCATTCATCCATGCCCAGCCGATCCGCAATCTCAACATCTGAAAAACGCTTTGCAAAACTTTCATCCAGTTTCAGAGAAATTTTCTCACCGGATTTCATGTTCTTCAAGATTGCCTCATTCTGTTCCAGTTCGTTATCACCGATCACAACCGTAAATCTTGCATGAATCTTGTCTGCATATTTCATCTGCGCCCGGAGACTCCTGCCCATGACGTCCGTTTGTGCCGAAATGCCATCCTGCCGGAGCTGTGCCGTTAATTGCATTGCTTTTGCACCGGCATTCTCACCCATCGGGACAAAATAAATATCGCAAGTATTCTCCTGATTCAGAGAAATCCCCTGATTCCGGAGCGTTAATAATAAGCGTTCCAGACCCATGCCGAATCCTAAAGCCGGCGTGGACTGTCCGCCTAACTGTGCAATCAGTCCGTCATAACGACCGCCGCCGCAGATTGTCCCCTGTGCACCAATATCCGTTGTCACAAATTCAAATACGGTCTTGGTATAATAATCCAGACCACGGACAATTCTGGGATTGACAGTATAATTAATATTTAACAGATCCAGATTTGATTTTAATTTCTCAAAATGAGAACTGCAATCCTCACAGAGATAATCCAGAATGATTGGTGCGTTTTCTGCAATTCCCTGGCAAACCGGACTTTTGCAGTCCAAAATTCTCATCGGATTCTTGTCAAGCCGTTCCTGGCAGGTTTCACAGAGCTGATCTTGATAACCTGAAAAATACTGTTTCAAAGCCGCATGATAATTCTTTCGGCAGACCGGACAGCCGATAGAATTAATATTCAGTTCAATGCCCCGTAAGCCGATCTGATCCAGAATCTGCTTGGCAAGACTGATAACTTCGGCATCTGCATCCGCACTGGATGCACCTGCCATTTCCACGCCGAATTGGTGGAATTCCCGCAATCTGCCTGCCTGGGGACGTTCATGCCGGAAACAGGACAGAATATAATATACCCTCTGGGGGAGCGCTTCGTTCAGCAAGCCGTTCTGGAGCATTGCTCGGATTGTGCCTGCTGTCCCCTCTGGCCGGAGCGTGAATGTGGATTCTTTCGCCGTAACGGTATACATTTCTTTCTGGACAACATCTGTTGTTTCACCCCTGTCTCTTATCCACAACTGCCCATCCCGACCACTAGTCGATGGTAGAGATCGGTGGGGGCCGTATCATTAAAAAAAAAGGGGGGGGG
>CAMWWG010000064.1 GCA_947177935.1 uncultured Ruminococcus sp.
CTGCTTTTTCTCATGCGAATGAAAAAATCTTATCATAACCCCACATGAAACATGCGCCGAACAAAAATCCTGCTGTTGCCACAAAATACGCTGGCAGTTTTGAAATCTGTTCCGCCCGTTCAATTGCCGGCTGCAACAGCGACCAGAAACTTGCGGCAATCATCACGCCGGACGCAAAACCAAGCATGAAATTTAAGATTTTCTGATTAGGTGACTTGAAAAATATCACAATCGCCGCACCCAGTGCCGTCACAAGCCATGTGCCGACTGTGGCAAGCAGTGCCATCCACACAAACTGATTCATTGAATTCAAAAACACCTCCTGTAGCTATTATATTTCGCTACAGTATCATTTGTGAATTCCTGTAAAAATCACTTGACTTTTCTGGTAATTCATGTTATGATAAAAAACAGGGAAAGAGGTGATTCCATGTCGAAAAAGAATCAGAAAAAGAACTCCTGCAAACAAAAATCCAGAAAAGGGAAGTACTGGATTGGAGAAGAATACATCATCCAGTATCGTTCTGGAGAAAGATCTGTTTTACTGGCAGTCTGTAGCTTTGTCTGTGTGTGCAATATTGCATTAACTGTTTTGTTTATAGTAGATAAAGGATTTTTGGGCATTCTTCTCTTGCTGCCTGCTGTTCCAGCTGTCCTGTCAATGCTTTATACGCTTCATTTCCGGATTCAGTTCCGGATGTATCAGAAAAAAATGAAAATTCAAAAATTATTCCAAAAATCACAGGCAATTCCCCTGGATGAAATCCAGGAAATCTATTACAGTACAGACGGCAAGGTGAAATTTCTGAATATTATCACAGAATCCACAAAAATCCATGTGAATACATCTGCCTGTGAAAATGTGGATTGGCTAAAAATTTTTCTGGAAGAACATTGTGAACATAAATTCAGGACAGGAATCAGAAAGGAGCTGCATTTATTATAAATATACTAGAACAGCAGGATTTTTTAAATATTCAGAATCAGCTCCGGGAGAAAATTTGTCTTTCTAATGATTGCTATCCGGGCTTTGCTCCCGATCAGATCCGGACAGTTGCCGGGATTGATCTTGCTTACTGGAATCAGGATCAGCAGGAATCTGCGGTCTGCTGTATTGTGGTTCTGGATTTCCACACGCATGAAATTCTGGAAAAAAAGCAGTATCATGACCGGATTACTGCGCCATACATGCCGGGATTCCTGGCATTCCGGGAATTGCCGCTGATTTTAGAAACTGTGAAACTACTGGAACACAAGCCGGAGCTGTACATGTTTGACGGCAACGGTTATCTGCATCCCCGGCACATGGGAATTGCCACACATGCGGCATTTTATTTAAACACGCCCACGATCGGCGTTGCCAAGACTTATTTTAGAGTCGATCATAAAACAGATTATACAGAACCGGAACAGACTGCCGGAAGTTATACAGATATTATCATTGACGGGGAAATCTACGGACGGACACTGCGGACGCATTCCGGTGTCAAGCCTGTTTTTGTGTCTGCCGGGAACGGAATTTCCCTGGATACAGCAACAACACTGACGCTTCAACTTGTTGGATCTGAAAGCAGAATCCCGATCCCGACCAGACTAGCAGATCTGGAAACCCATACGGCAAGAAGTGAATTGCTTTGCAAGTAATTCCTATTAAAAATTAAAATAAAAAAGAAAGGTGAAAATCTGATTTGAAAAAATACAAGAAAAAATTAATCACATCTTTGTTGACAGCTGTCATGGTATGCAGTGCGGTAATGCCTTGTTCACAGGCAGGGGAGATGCTCTCTAAAAATTCTGGAAATTCTGCAAATTTTGCCATCACACAGCAGATCCAGGCGAACGCCGCAGGCAGCCGGGCATTCAATCAGTTCCATCCGCAATGGAAAACTTATACTTACACAAAATGGGCGCAGTCGGGGAATTCTCTTTATACGTCGGGCTGTATGCTGTTTTCATTCGGAAATGCGATTCATAGTCTGACCGGCAGAGTTGTCAACATCACCGATCTGGCGGAATGGGCTTGTAACAATGGTTCATGGAGACCAGGCGCAGGCGGCGGCTACCGGGATTTGTTCTACAATCAGATTGAGACGGCTTATGGAAGAGTTTACCAATTCGCTATTGAGGGCAGATATTATGGAAATGTGGAAAATTCCCGGCTGACAGAACATCTTCTGAATGGTGGCGTAGCAACGGTACATGTCCCAGGGCATTTCATGGCAATTACAGATTATAATCCGGTAAATCAGACATATCGGGTCATTGAGAGTGCTGTTTCTTCCAGCCGGGGACTTCCGGCAAGCAGTTGGGTTTCTGCATCCAAACTGGAAACAGGTCAGACCAAAGTGGATTGGTTCTGTCTGCTGAGCAAACAAAATTTTACGCCGGAAATCAGCAATCCTGAACAGGATTCTGCAAATGGAGAGATCCCGGACAGTACCGGCAATCAGAATCAGAACACGCAGGGGAATTCTGTGAACTATTTCCCGAAATATACCGGTGATCTGGATTCTTTTGCTGCTGCGCTGTATGTAGTCGGTGCAGACGGTTCTTATGCGTACCGGGAAAAAATCGCCTTTGCAAACGGCATTCCCGGTTATATGGGCACACTGGAGCAGAATAAATTATTATTTCAGTTATTAAAAGCCGGTCTCCTGATCAGACCAGATACAGCTCCAAATCTTTCAAAGAACTGTTTCCCGCAATACACTGGTACAGAAGAAACGCTTATTCTGGCATTACAGGATATGGGGATTGATAATTCTTACAGTTATCGTGCAAAGATTGCGGCAGCTAATGATATTACAGGCTACTGCGGTGCATTTGCACAGAATCTTCAGATGCTGGAGTTGCTCAGAGCCGGAAATCTGCGCAAACCCTGAAAATTGCAGAAAAAAGAAGCCCATTGCAGGGCTTCTTTTTGTAATTGTTGTTATTATTATGTTATTTCGAGCTCCAGGATAGAATTCATATAGTCTTGAATATCTCCAACAAATGTGCCTGTTCCGGTTGCCGCACTATATTGCAGGATAATACTTGCATCTATGGAATTGAGAAGTCCATCCTGATTTACGTCGGCTGCTGTCATCTGGGCATCACTCAATGAACTTTCACCTGTACCGAGACCAGCAGCGGTCTTCAGAATCCATGCAGAATCAGAAGCATCCACAACACCGTCACCGTTGACATCACCACAGGACAAGACTTCCGATTCAGAACCGGTGCTGTTATAGTGAATCGTTGCATTTGTGAGAGCGTCGTTATAGAGATCAATCTTGATTGCGTTCCACTGTTCTTCTGTTCCGGTGTAGTAAACATCTTCCAGATATTCACATTTATCAAATGCGCCCGGTTCGATGTCTGTGATACTGTCGGGGATGACAATGGATCTCAATCCTGTGCATTCATAAAATGTACCAAATGCAATCTTTGTCAAACTGTTTGGAAGTGTAACGCTTTTCAGTCTTTCGCATCTTGCGAATGCATCATTGCTTATTTCGGTCACACTGTCCGGAATGCTGATCTCCTCCAGGAAAATGCAATTTTCAAATGCACTTTTACCAATAATTGTCACACTGTCTGCAAGCGTAACACTTGTGATGGTTTTATTAGAAATAAATGCCTTATCATTGATTCTTGTGACAGTGTCAGGAATGACAACAGGATTATTGCTTAATCTTCCGCTAATCAGAATCCCGTTTACAATGACAAGCCTGTCATGTAATTCATGGGCTGTCAGCCATGCTGTACCGGAAAATGCCGATTCACCGATGCTTGTGACGCTTTCAGGAATTGTGATGTTTTCCAGTAATTTGCAATCACTAAAAGCACCCCGATCAATGCTTGTCACACCGTCCGGAATGACAATCTCTGTTAATGATTCACACTTGCCGAATGTACTATTGCCAATGCTTGTCACACCCTGAGGAATGGTAATATCTGTTAAATTTCCGCACAAGTAGAATGCGCCGTCTCCGATCGTTGTAACACTTTCTGGGATTGTGACACTCCGCAGTTGTGTACATTTAGAGAATGCATTATTACCAATACTTGTGACGCCCTCCGGGATCACAACGCTGGTAATGACGCTACCTTCCATGAATGCACCGTCACTGATGGATGTGACACCATCCGGAATGACCACATCACCCATGCAGTCGAGTCCATCAATCAGCACATGATTGACAATGACAAAAGGCGAATCAGAACTCTGCTGTTTCTGTTCCTCCAGCCAGGGCGTATTTGCAAATACACTTTCACCAAGCGTAACATGCGCCGGATATGTCAAATTTGTGAGAGAAGAACAATCAGCGAAAGCATCAGAATCGACCCGTGTGACGTTTTCCGGAATTACAATTTCCGTCAAACCCGTACAGCCGGAGAATGCACCGTAACCAATTTCAGTCACGCTGTCAGGAAGGATCATTTCTGTAAGAGATGTGCAGTTACTGAATGTATTTACATCAATTACAGTAATTCCCTGCGGAAGGGTGATCTCTGTTAGACTTACACAATTAGAAAAAGCAGAGCCAATTTCTGTTACACCGGCAGGAATTGCAAGCACTTCCAGTGCTTTACAATTACAGAATGCAGCATCGCAAATTTTTTCTATACTGTCCGGGAGTGTTACATCCGTCAGGCTGTAACAGTCAGAGAGTATTCTTTGGCTCAAGGCTTTCAGATTACTCGGAAGGACAATACTCTGGAGTTTTCCCATGCAGGAAAATGCGCCGTCACCGATTCTTGTGACACTGTCGGGGATGGTGATTTCTTCCATACCAGTGCAGTAGCTGAAAGCGTCAGCGCCGATGGATGTGACACTGCCCGGAATCGTAATGCTTTTTAGTTTGTAGCAGTGTGCAAAGGAACGGCTGCCGATCCTGGTAACGGGGAGATCTTCAATCACATCCGGGATCACAACTGTTTCAGCGGATTTGTCGCAAAGATAGATTTCTACCGTATCATAGACACCGTCTTTGTCGTTGTCAACTTTGAGATACTGAAAATTCTCGTAAGTAGCAGGTTCGCTTGCCGTTCTGTAGGCTTCATAGAAAGAATCTGACGTATCATCGTCAATGAGAACGCCAATGAGAGCGGATTCACTTTCAGTCATTGCCGAAACCGGCACGGAACAAGAGAGCATGGCACTTCCGGCGAGCAGGATGCTCATGACACATGAAATGATCTGTTTTGTTTTCTGTTTCATAAAATCACATCACTTTCTATTCAAGTTTCTTCGGGGTTTTATGTTTTATAATATTATTATAGCATAAAAATTCTGAAATGTCAAGTGTTTTCATTGGCTTTTTCTTTTTTGAATTGGTTCATTCTTTTAACTGATTTTGTCAAGCATTTTTTTTGAATTTTTGTAAAAAATAAAAAAAATGGGTAGAAATTTTCCCTTGACTTCTCTGCACAGTTATGTTATAATAAGCAATGGCAACTAAAATAATACTGCTTGTAATGATTCAAAATAACTATAAAAGTAATTATTTAATAATAGTAATTATTTTAAAAAAAAATTTAAGAGGGAATAAAAATTATGAATCAATCAGAATTAGAATTATTGAATAAGCCAACAAAATGGTTTACTGCCATCTTCCGCATGGTGATTGCTGTCTTCATGCTGTTCGCTCTGGGAACACTTATTATGCAGGCATTTACGGCGACCACCGGAATGGAAATTATCCTGGATGATGCTGACGTTGTCAGTTCTGTTGTGCAGTACATCCGCAAAGAATGGGAATCCGTGATCTATTATCAGGACAATGTCCTTGCGAATCTGGTTTTTCTGGTCGTGGGATTTTTTCTGCTTTGGTGCATTAAGCCACGACGTCTTCCGTTATGGATAGAATCGCTTGTGATTGCTATCTGGACAATCGCACTCGGCGTCCTGTGGGTTAGGACATCCCAGGTTTCTCCGACCGCAGACAGCAGCACTGTATCAAGTGCAGCCATGAATTTTGCAAAAGACAACTATCAGGCGATTACCGGAGATGACCGCTATTTCCGGAATTATTCCTTTCAGCTTGGTTTTGTGTTTTTTGAAGAAATTCTTATCCGGATTGTCGAGTTTATAACAAAAAAAGAAGTTAATAATCTGATTTTTATTCAGGAATTTTC
>CAMWWG010000065.1 GCA_947177935.1 uncultured Ruminococcus sp.
ATAAAGAAATGATAATCAATGGAAGCGAATTACTTGATAAAACGGAAAGCTATGATGATTGGCTTAAAGCTGTAACAGATAACGCCAAAGAAGAAACTGTCAATCCGGATTGGGTTGTAACAGATACCTATTTTGCCCTTGATGAAATTGATAATATCGTCGGAATTATAGATTTAAGGCACACATTAAATAGCTTTCTAAGAGATTTCGGGAATTGTGGATATAGTGTGCGCCCGACTGAAAGAAGAAAAGGCTATGCAACAGAAATGCTTCGCCAAATTTTACTTATTGCCCATAATATGACTTTAAGTGAATTGCATTTATCAGTAGAAAGAAATAACGAGCCGTCAATAAAAACAATTCTAAAAAATGGCGGCACATATGAACACAGCTTTGAATTTGAGGGAGAACCAGCAGATGTCTATAAGATACTACTGTAAATTCTGATTTAGACGAGCAATCAAATAGTAACAATAAACCCCGAAGCAGTTATCAACCATTGCTTCGGGGCTTAAATTTCTTTATGCGTATCGAACTAAGGGGAAATTTTTATTTCTTATTTTTTATTCATACTCTACCACATCGACCCATTTCAGCAACAGATCGGATTCTTCTTCATGTCCCTTGACAGATTGGGATGCAGCAACAATCGGCAGCCATCTCTGGACATACTGCTTTGCCGTATCACTCTTTTTACAGAAAATACTGAGGTATTTTTCCGCACGTTCTTTTCCGTAAGTCAGACTGAATTTCAGATACGTTCTTGCGGCATCCGCAGACGCATTGCCCTGTGTGGCATGTGCCCAGTCGATAATATAAAACGTTCCGTCATCTGTCAGGATCACGTCGCCAAGTCCCAGATCACCATGACAAACTTTATTATGTTTCGGCATACTCTGTAATCTGGTATGCAGATCATAACGTGTCGTTGCATCCAGCTTTGTCTCGCAGATCTTACGCTTCATTTTATCCTGGAGCTTATTCAGCAACGGTGCTGTGTGCTGGTGAATCATCAACTGAATATCGACGAACTGACTGAGAATTTCCTCCTCACGTTCCGGCTCTTCCGTGATAATCTGCTTGAGTGTCTTGCCAGGGATATACTCCATGACAATTTCCCACTTCTCGCCATTTTTGCGGACATCCACAAGCTTCGGAATCGGCAGTCCGGTCTCTTCCACTCTTGCCTGATTGAGTGCCTCGTTGAGTACATCAGACTTGGAATAGTCCGGGTCAAAACTCTTGACAGCATACTCGCCATCACGATAAATTACTTTCTTCGGACGTTTTTCAAGGACATTCTGTTCTTCCATGAAAAAAGCCTCCTTTCAGAATAAAAAATTAAATTAATATTAAATTAATAAAGCTTCGCAATTTCTTCTAATTTCCGTGTGAATAATTCCAGTTCCATGCCAAGCAGTTCTGCACAGTGTGCATGATTTTTAGATTTATCAAAACTGGTACGGGCATGGGCATTAAAATGAGCAATCCCTGCCATTGTACCGGCAGACGCTAATTTTTCAAGTGCATACGCATGATTGGGATTTTCTAATACTTCCGGCAAATATGCAAAAATTAAATGGATTGCCTGGATTGCCATACTATCGCTATAGTCCGTTGCATGAGGAGAATCACAAGCATTGATTGCCTGATACAACGCACCACAAACAAAACGGCGGATCATATCCGGCGCATTGTCCATCAAATCAGTATCAATAATCACCATATCTGAAGTAATTGGTTGTACCTGCGAATACATTCCTGCAAAACAAGGCACGGTAATCAAATATATTTTTTTATTAGCTATGAAAAGATTACTTATCAAGGACATGAGAATCTCTTCCCCAAATGCAAGAATACAATCTGGTTCAAATATTCTCACAGCATTTGTCATGCCGCCCATATTGACATCATGAATTGCATAAGCAATGCCAAGTTCATTCAGCTTATCTGTAATAAGCTTTAATTTTCCTTGTTTCAATAATGCAGGACTTGTTATAATCAGCACTTTTTGCTTGTGATAAACATATTTCAGTTCTTCCAGAGCAACAGGCAGACAGCCTTTTTTAAAATAAATTTTTTCTGGTACACGGAAAGATCCCAAATTTTCATTCATATCTATAATTAACGCCCCCTGGGGGTGACTGTCCGGAAATGGAATCCGGGACAGTCAATTTATTTTTTTTAATTATTCGCCGTAGTATGCTTTCAGATACAGGGCTTTGATCTCGGAAATCAGCGGGAATCTCGGATTTGCACCTGTGCACTGGTCATCAAATGCGTCTTCGGACATTTTGTCCAGACTATCCAGGAATGTCTGTTCATCTACACCATAATCTTTAATCGTCTTCTTGATGCCGATCGCAGTTTTGAGATCTTCTAGTTTCTGAATGAAATTCTCGAAGATTTCCTGATTATCTGCACCTGTCACACCGCAGGCTTTTGCACATTCCACATAACGCTCCAGTGCGTGCGGATACTGATACTGTGAGAATGTTCCCATTTTTACAGGTCTTTCGCAGGCATTGAAACGCATTATATCTGTAATCAGCAGTGCATTTGCCACGCCGTGCGGCAGATGGTGATAGGCACCGAGTTTATGTGCCATAGAATGGCAAATCCCCAGGAACGCATTTGCAAATGCCATACCGGCAAGCGTGGAAGCATTTGCCATCTTCTCACGGGCAATCACGTTTGTGCCGTCGTTATAAGCTGTTGGGAGATATTCAAAAATCAACTGCATTGCCCGGATTGCAAGACCATCTGTATAATCTGTCGCCATGACAGATGCATATGCTTCCAGTGCATGTGTCATCGCATCAATACCGGATGCAGAAGTCAAGCCCTTCGGTGCACTCATCATCAGATCTGTATCAATAATTGCCATATTTGGCAGTAATTCATAATCAGCAAGCGGATATTTCTGTCCGGTTTCCTGGTCTGTGATAACAGCGAACGGTGTTACTTCTGAACCTGTACCGGAAGAAGTCGGAATGGCAATGAAATACGCCTTTTCGCCCATTTTCGGGAATGTGTAGACTCTCTTTCGGATATCAATGAAGCGCATTGCCATATCCAGGAAGTCAGCCTCCGGATGTTCATAGAGTACCCACATAATCTTCCCGGCATCCATTGCAGAACCGCCGCCGAGTGCGATAATGCAGTCCGGCTCGAACTTTCGCATAGCATCCGCACCTTTCTGTGCAGACTCCAGTGTCGGATCAGGCTGTACATCAGCAAAAACCGTGTAGGCAATTCCCATTTCATCAAGTTTATCCGTAATGACTTTTGTAAAGCCGTTCTTGTATAAAAATTCATCTGTTACCAGGAATGCACGTTTTTTGCCCATGACATTCTTTAATTCATCCAGAGCAACCGGGAGACAGCCTTTTTTGAAATATACTTTCTGCGGCGTTCTGAACCAGAGCATATTCTCTCTGCGTTCTGCAACAGTCTTGATATTTAATAAATGCTTGACGCCGACATTCTCCGAAACGGAATTTCCGCCCCAGGAACCGCAGCCCAGTGTCAGGGACGGCGCAAATTTGAAATTATACAGATCGCCGATACCGCCCAGAGAAGACGGCGTATTCACGAGGATCCGGCATGTTTTCAGTCTGTCGGAGAACATCATGAGTTTCTCTCTGCCCTCTTTGGATGTGTTGTCAATCCAGAGGGAAGACGTATGACCAAGACCACCAGCATTGAACAGGAGCTGTTCTGCTTTCTCCATGGCATCTTCAAAGCTTTCTGCCTTGTACATGCCCAGAATGGTTGTTAATTTTTCATGTGCAAATGCTTCATCTACATCCGTGCTTTCTGCCTCGCCGACCAGGACTTTGACATCCTTCGGAACGGAAAAACCAGCCAACTGTGCGATTTTGTACGGTTTCTGTCCGACAATCTTCGCATTCAGAGCGCCGTTAATCAGCATCGTATTGCGGAGTTTGTCAGCCTCCTCCGGATTCAGGAAATAAGCACCTCTGCGGATTAATTCTGTTTTCACAGCATCATAAACATCTTTATGCGCAATAATCGTCTGTTCTGTTGCGCAAATCATGCCATTATCAAAAGTTTTAGAGTGAAGAATTGAATTGACAGCATTGAGAATATCCGCAGAATTGTCAATCACAGCGGACGCATTGCCAGCTCCTACACCCAATGCAGGTGTGCCGGAAGAATACGCAGATTTTACCATACCAGGGCCACCGGTCGCCAGAATAATATCTGCTTCTTTCATGACCATGTTTGTCATTTCCAGAGAAGGAATGTCAATCCAGCCAATAATGCCTTCCGGTGCGCCGGCTTTCACAGCTGCCTCCAGAACAATCTTTGCAGCAGCAATGGTACATTTCTTTGCTCTGGGATGCGGTGAAAAGATAATGCCGTTTCTGGTCTTGAGTGCCAGCAGGGATTTGAAAATCGCTGTGGACGTCGGATTCGTCGTCGGAATAACTGCGGCAATGACACCAATCGGCTCCGCAATCTTCGTCACACCATACTGGGGATCTTCTTCAATCACACCGCATGTTTTCGTATTGCGGTAAGCATTATAAATATGCTCAGCGGCATAGTTATTCTTGATCACTTTGTCTTCCACAATACCCATGCCGGTTTCTTCCACAGCCATTTTGGCAAGCGGAATTCTGGCATGGTTCGCAGCAAGTGCCGCTGCCTTAAAAATAGCATCCACCTGCTCCTGTGTATACGTGGCAAATTTTGCCTGTGCGGCACGGATTTCCTGTAATTTCTCATTCAGGCTTTCCACACCGTCAACGAGCTTCTCATTTTCCATGAATATCTCTCCTGTTCTGAAAAATAAATTTGATCAAAAATCCAGTCATAAACTTGATTCTGATTGATTTCTAATTGATTTGCTATGATTTTATTATAGCACATTGTTATTTTTTTGTCAATGATTTTTGTGAAATTATTCAAAGATATTTTTGTGCAAAATATTTTCTGATTTTTATATATTATGAACAAAATTCATAATGATATTTCTCATAGGCATTAATAATTACAGTTTCATGATAATTTTCCTGACGAGGCAGATTGCCATAATTCAAATGCACATGCCCATGACAGAATAATTTTGGCTGATAGTGATCCAACAGCTCCCGAAAACAGGCAAATCCATGATGCGGCAAATCCTGTAAATCATGTAATCCCTTTGCCGGAGCGTGCGTGACCAGAATATCAAAGCCATGATTTCGCCATAAATGAAATTTTTGTTTCAGAATGCGATGTTTCATCTGTTGTTCTGTACACTGAAACGGCAGTTTTACGTCCTGACGATACTGCATACAACCGCCTAGTCCCAGTATTCTGACACCCTGATAACAGATTAATGTATCATCAATACAGATACAGCCTCCGGGAGGTTTTGTCTGATATTCTGTGTCATGATTTCCATGCACATAGAATACCGGACAATGTGCAAACGTAGCCAGGAATTCCAGATATTCCGGTTTCAGGTCACCGCAGGAAATAATCAGATCCAGACCATCCAGTTTTCCAGGTTCATAAAAATCCCAAAGATACTTGCTTTCTTCATCAGCAATCAATAACAGTTTCATAAATTTGATTCACATGCTCCCTTATCAGCAGTCGCTAACTCATGTTTATGTCCGGAGATTATCCGAACACAAACTGATAACAGATCCCCAGCCATTCACGAACCCAGTAGGACGGCACTAAATACCAGGAAGTTTTTGCACAGACTGCTGTACATTCCAGATTTAAACTATCTGCAATTCTGGATGCCCTGTATTGATGATAGCCGTCTGTCACAATAATAATCTGTGATCCCAGTTCATGGACATCCAGGATTTCTTTAGCATTTTCAAAATTTTCCTGCGTGGAAGTGGAGCTGTCTTCCTGATAGATCCTTTCCGGATTGATCTGTTTTTCCTGAATCAGATAATTTTTCATGCACTCAGCTTCACTGATGACCTCATCACTTCCCTGACCGCCGCAGACAATCACGCAAACTTCCGGATGCTGTTCCAGATAAGCTGCCCCGGCATCAAGTCGTTTTTTCAACATCAGCGTTGGTGCACCATCCTTGCGAACCTTACAGCCGAGGATCAACACAGTTGCAGGA
>CAMWWG010000066.1 GCA_947177935.1 uncultured Ruminococcus sp.
GTAGAGTCTTTCCGGATTGTAATACGGCTTTGCGGCGTTGACTTCTTCGGTCTTCATACCAAAGATAATAATATTATCATCGCCGACTGCATCCTTGATCTCAATATTTGCGCCGTCAAGCGTGCCGAGCGTTACTGCACCGTTGAGCATTAACTTCATGTTGCCTGTACCGGATGCTTCCTTGCCGGCAAGAGAAATCTGCTCGGAGATGTCTGCCGCAGGCATTAACAATTCCGACAGTGTGACACTGTAATTTTCTACAAAATGCACGGTCAGCTTGTCTGCAATTCTCGGATTCTTGCGGATTTCTTCCGAAATTGCCCAGATCATTTTAATAATCTGTTTTGCCAGATAATAGCCGGATGCTGCTTTTGCTGCGAAGATATACGTCTTGGGCGTGAAATCTGCATTCGGATTTTCCAATAAATACTGGTACTGCGCCAGAATGTTCATCACATTCAGATGCTGTCTCTTGTATTCATGCAGACGCTTTACCTGAACGTCAAAAATGCTGTCCGGATTCAGAATCGTCTTGGATTCATGCTTGACATGCTTTGCAAAACGGATCTTATTCTGTCTCTTGACTTCCATGATCTGTTTCAGGACTTCTTCATCGTCCGCAAAAACCGCAAGCTTGGAAAGTTCTGCGGCATCTTTCAGGAAACCGTCGCCGATCTTATCCGTGAGCAGTGCTGTCAGTCCCGGATTAGACTGATAGAGCCATCTGCGGTAAGCAATACCGTTTGTGACATTCTTGAACTTGTGCGGCGTATCGGCAACTTCGTCCGGGAATACATCCGTCTTGATGATGTCAGAATGGAGCTTGGAAACGCCGTTGACGCTGTGGCATGACGCAACACAAAGCGTTGCCATGTGGATTGTATTATCTTTAATGATTGACATTCTGGTGGTCTTGGCAGAATCATAGCCGTTGCGTTCCATCAGGGACTGACAGTATCTGTTGTTGATTTCTACAATAATGGAGAAAATTCTCGGGATGATGTGTTTCACCATGTTGACATCCCATTTTTCAAGTGCCTCCGCCAGAACAGTATGATTGGTATATGCAAATGTGTTTGTCACAATGTGCCATGCCTGTTCCCAACCATAACCACAGTCATCCAGCAGAATACGCATCAGCTCCGGAATTGCCAGTGTCGGATGTGTGTCATTGATGTGAATTGCTACTTTTTCGTGGAGATTCTCCAGTGTGCCATAAATGCTCATATGCGTGTTGACAATGTCACCAACAGCCGCCGCACAGAGGAAATACTGCTGACGAAGTCTGAGAGATTTGCCCTCCAGATGATTGTCATTCGGATAGAGAATCTTAGAAATAGAATTGGACATGGAGTTCTGACCGATTGCCTTTGCATAGTCGCCCTGGTTGAACAGTTCCATGTTGAAGGATGGTGCTTTCGCAGCCCAGAGACGCAGAACAGATACGCCGGGGCTGTCATAACCGGACACGTACATATCATACGGTGTAGCAATGACTGTATTATAATTCACATGGGAAATGTGATGATACTGATTATCCCAGTATTCATTGAGTTCGCCCTCAAAATGGACTTCGATTGCTTTCTCCGGCTTGGGATCGAGCCACACACTGCCGCCGGGCAGCCAGTTATCCGGGATTTCCGTCTGCCAACCGTCCACGAGTCTCTGCTTGAAAATACCATATTCATAGCAAATGGAGTGACCCATTGCCGGCATTGCCTGGGTTGCCATGCCGTCGAGGTAACACGCCGCCAGACGGCCAAGACCGCCGTTGCCTAAACCGGCATCCGGTTCACACTCATAGATCTTATCCAGATTGATATGAAATTCAGAAAGCATTTCTTTCACAGAATCCACCATTTCCAGATTATACAGGCTGGTCTTGAGAGAACGTCCCATGAGGAATTCCATAGAAAGATAATACACCTGCTTTTTGCCCATGGAATACGCCTGATTGATGAATTTGCGGCGCTTTTTCTTGAGCTTGTCGACAACCATTGCAGAAAGTACTTCATAGACCTGGGGATCGGATGCCTCCTCCGGGGAAACGCCGAACTTGTCCTGAAGACGTTCGCTGAACTGTTTCTTAAAATTTTTTGCTTCGCTAGAATCGTTTACAGCCATAGTCAAATTTCCGCACCTGAATCATGAAATTCAGGAGCGAACTCCTTTCTTGATTTTGATTTTTTGATTTTATAAAAAATCTATAAAAAATCTATAATAATAGTATAACTTATTTTGCGTCTGGTGACAATTGACATTTTCGACAAATATCTTTTGTGAAATCGTCACAATTTGGATAAATAACGGAAAACAGATTTCAGAATTATACAAATAGTTTGATTTTTTCAAAAAATTAATGCAAATTATGCTTTATAGTCATCCATTGCAAGCGCCTTACACAAAAGTTCATGCATCTCAGGGTATTCTGTCCGGATTTTTAAAATCTTTCCGTCAGAATCCAGCAGACAGTGCGTGCTTGTACCAGTACAGCAGATCTGTCCTGTTCCGGCATGTTTGACCAGATAAGAAAACCCATAGCGTACACCATTATATTCCGTCAATCTGGTGTCAATCCGGATCGGATCTCCGAACCGGATCATGTGCCTATATTCTGCCTGCACGGACAGCACCGGACAGACAATCCCGGAGCGTTCCTGCTTGACAAAATCATAACCAATATTGTCAAAATAGGCAATTCTTGCCTCCTCAAACCAACGAATATAATTGGAGTGATGGACAATTTTCATCTGATCTGTCTCATAGTAATATGGCATTCTGGAATAACTGTACATCAATTTACCTGCTTTCTGAATTTTCAGGATTTTTTTTCTTCTTGAAAATAATAAATTTACTCAGGAAATAATTGGCAAGTGTCACAATCACTTGCTGTGCAAAATAGAATACAAAATAAATCCAGAATATTTTTTTGCCTTCTTCCGTGCCATCATCCACGCTGTATAATGGTACACCTAACTGCATAATCCCGACGGACATCGCAAAAGATGCCAGTCTTGCAGAAATAAACGTCCAGAATTCCCACATAAATTGCTTCGTGGATTCCGTTTTGCTTTTGAACACGTATTTTTTGTTGACATAGAATGCAAAAATCACGGCAACGACCCACGCAACACTTGTAGAAATCAGGTTTTCAATCCGATCTGACCAGTTGACAAGCGACAACAAACCGAATTCAATTCCGAACTGGACAATTGTATTAACAATTGTTGTGAGAACACCATAATAGATATAAACAATTAATTCCTCGAATTTATCATATAAATCTTTTAACGGCTTTGGCAATAATTTCACAAAAATTTGCAGAATTTTTTCAAACATAATTCAATTCCTTTCCTTGTTATGCTGAAATACAAGGAAAAGTCGCCTCCCTGGCGACTTCCCTTTATATTTGAAATTCAAAAATTCAATCTATCTCAGTATCATCAATTTCTTCCTCAGTGACATCTATTCTCTTTGCTACTATTGTTTTACCATCACCACCGTTCTTAGTCCTTACATATATGCTTCTTTCATATATGTCCTCTATATATTCGTAATATTCATCTGGTGTCATTTCACTTATTTTTAACGTCTCATCAAACCCAGCCTCAAAAAAAGGATCCAATTGCAGATCTGAATCATGCTCCCTGACAAAATTGTCAAAAATTTCTCGGCATTCTTTTGCAGTTACCTTGCTGTCTTTTTCTTTTTGGCTTTGAATTTTCTGATTTGTCGTTTCGTAAAATGATCCTGCCATTACCCCAAATGCAAAGCAAACAATAGCTGTGAGAATGGATTTTACATCTTTTAGTGTCATTAGAATCACTCACCATCTATTACAACATAAACTAACTATAATTATAGTATACCACACTTTTTTTTTTAAGTCAATTGTGAAAATGCACAAAAAATTATTAAAAATTAATTGAAAATGCCAGATAACAGCATAAGCCTGCTGGGATTGCGTATACACCAACAGGCTTAAAATCTTATATTCTTACATCAGTTCACAGATCAGACTTGAAAATTCTGCCGGATTATCAATCGGCATATTTTCCATCAACAAAGCCTGATTGTATAATAATTTTGCGTATTTCTGAATCTTTTCGCTGTCCGTCTCCTGATCCAGTCCGGAGAGCTTTTCAAATACGGCATGTTCCGGATTCAGCTCCAGGACAAGCTTTGCCTGAACTTTGGTATCTGTCGGCATTGCATTCAGTGTCTTTTCCATTTCAAGCGTTAAATCTCCCTCGCTTGTCAGACACACCGGATGAGATTTCAGACGGCTGGAAAGTGCCACTCTCTGGACTTTGCCCTCCAATGCTTTCTGCATGATCTCAAAGAGAGATTGATTCGTCTGAGATTTTTCTTCCAGAGCCTTTTTCTCTTCTTCTGTGTTCAGATCCAGATCAGCGGCTGTGACGGATTTGAATTCCTTGTCTTTGAATGTCATCATGTTCTTGACAGCGAATTCATCCACCGGGATCGGGAAATACAGGATTTCATAGCCTTTCGCAAGAACAGCTTCTACCTGCGGCAGCGCCTTGATCTGTTCGAGCGTGTTGCCTGCGGCATAATAAATAGCTTTCTGATCTTCTGGCATTCTCTCGACATACTCGGAAAGTGTCACAAGCTTGTCCTCTTTGGAAGAAGTGAATAACAGCAGATCCTGCAATTCATCCTTGTGCATACCGTAATCACTGCAAATGCCGTATTTGATCTGTGTGCCGAACGCATCAAAGAATTTTTCGTATGTTTCACGATCATTGTTCAGAATCCGGATCAGTTCGTTGTGAATTGTCTTCTCAATGCTCTTAGCAATTAATTTCAACTGCCTGTCATGCTGGAGCATTTCACGGGAAATATTCAGGGACAAATCTTCAGAATCCACAAGACCCTTGACAAAGCTGTAATAATCCGGGAGCAGATCAGCGCATTTTTCCATAATCAGGACGCCGTTTGCATATAACTGCAAACCTTTTTCGTAATCTCTTGTGTAATAATCAAACGGCGCTTTGGAGGGGATATATAACAGGGCATCATAGCTGACAGTACCCTCATTGTGGACGTGCTTGTAAGCCATTGGCGGCAGATAATCATTGAATTTCTCCTGGTAGAAATTATGATAATCATCTTCTGTTAATTCAGAACGATTTTTGCGCCAGAGAGGGGTCATGCTGTTGAGTGTTTCCAGATTGACTTCCAGATCATATTCATCCTGTGTGCCCTCTTTTAATTTCCGGTGCGTGATTTCCATCTGCACAGGAAAACGGATATAATCCGAATATTTCTTGACTAAATGCTGAATCCGGAAATCTTCCAGGAATTCGCTGTAATTCTCGTCATCAGAATCCTCCATCAGCTCCAGAACGATCTTTGTGCCATGTTTTGTGAGATCGCTCACGGAATCTGCCTCTTCGATTGTATAGCCCTCAACACCCTCGGACTGCCATTGATAAGCCTGCGTCTCACCGAACGCTCTGGAATAGACTGTTACACGCTTGGCAACCATGAATGCGGAGTAGAATCCTACGCCGAACTGTCCGATAATCTGCTGATCGGCATCCAGCTTGTTGTCCGTCTTGAATTTGAGAGAACCACTACTTGCAATTGTTCCCAGATTATGTTCCAGTTCTTCGGCGGTCATACCGATGCCGTTATCTGTAATCGTAATCGTTCTGTCTGCCTTATTCAGATCCAGACGAATGAAGAAGTCGCCTTTATTTAATCCAACAGAATCATCTGTCAGGGATCTGAAATACAGCTTGTCAATGGCATCGCTGGCATTGGAAATCAATTCTCTGAGAAAAATTTCCTTATGCGTATAAATAGAATGAATCATCATATCAAGCAGTTTTTTAGATTCTGCCTGAAACGCTTTTGTTTCCATAAAAACATCTTCTTTCCTGAAATTAAATTTAAATTAAATTTTAAAATTAGCACTCTCGCTCTCAGAGTGCTAATTTTAGTATAGCATGTTTTTTTAAAAAATCAAGAGCTATTTCTGATAATTCATAAAAAATTTAT
>CAMWWG010000067.1 GCA_947177935.1 uncultured Ruminococcus sp.
CCATATAGCCATAACTGCGTACCTGGGATTTTTTCAATTCAAATTCCGGTTTGCTATAATTAATTACCGGAATTAAAGAATCATTATCCCGGAATTCCAGAATCATCTGGGCGCAGATTTCCGGCAGAAAAGAAACTAATTCCACGGCAATGGAATAATCCGGACAGATGGACTGGATTTCATGAAAAATTTTCTGATGGGATTCCTGATCTTTTATCATGCGCATCTTGTCAAGTGCCATAAAAGCAAGCTGTCCGACATCCTGTTTTTCAAACGGACAGGGCTGGAAGGTATCTTCTTTCTGGATTAACAACAAAAACTGCTTATCCATGCGGACTTCAGGATTTTTAAACGCTTCTTTCATCAGCAGGTCGGTCAGATCCGGATAGACGGTGTTGTTAATCCGGACTTCGCACACCGGCGTCTCATGAATCCGGGCACTGTACAATTTGATCCAGTAACAGCGTTTTGTGCCGAGATATGCGGGAATCTGCGCTTTGATAATTTCCCACAGATCCGTACTCCCGGAGCTGATGCCACGATGCAGGACGGGTCGTTCTGCTGGGACATAGAAATCATGCACTTGTCCCATCATTTCAGAATGCAAAATTTCAGAATTGCCGGAATTTTTTGGATTTTCAGGATTTTCAGAATAATTCGCCTGCAATGCAGAAATCACGAATTGCAGAACGCCATCGCAGAAGCTCTCTGTCCCGTTTTTCATTGCTTCTTCTGGATTGTGTCCCAATCCGGCACAGGATTCAATCAGATTTTCGTCAAACCAGGGATGTTGCAGAATAAAAATCAACTGGACACTGAAACGGTTTTCAACCTGATTCATAGAACCAAATACAAGCCGGATTCGCAGATTCAGTGTCGGATAGTGCAGAGTATCATTGCGAAATTCCGCACCCGGACAGCGCTGTGCGACAATGGCAAGCAGTTCTTTTTGATCCAGTGACGGCGTAATCATCGCAGGATTTTCAGAATTTGGCATAAGTATTCCTCCGTAATATAGTTTAAGAATTTTTGAATATTTTAATTTTCAGAACTTCACAATAATTTCAGTATAGCATAAAAAAAGATTTCTGTCAATAAAAATTTCTGTCCGGATGTCTTGACAATTCCGGAAAAATATACTATAATAAATAAGATACTGGATCTGTTAGGGCAAAGCCCTGATTTTTTGTACTTGAAAGGAGAACTACGCATGGAAAAGAAAAGAAGAATGTCAAGAGAAGGTTTTGAAAATCTCAAAACCGAACTGGAAGAATTAATCAACGTCCAGCGTGTCGACGTTGCACAGAAACTGAAAGAAGCACGTTCTTACGGCGACTTGTCCGAAAATGCCGAATATGATGAAGCCAAGAACGAACAAGCACTGCTGGAATCCAGAATTGCAGAACTGAAATATATTATTGAAAATGCCGAAATCGTGGATGATGACAGCCTGAATCTTGACGAAGTCGATATTGGGATGGTCGTAACTTTGAAGAAAATCGGCACGGATAAGATCGAACAGCTGAAAATTGTCGGCACAAATGAAGCAAATTTCCGGGAGCACAAAATTTCCGATGAATCCCCCATTGGCAAGGCGGCAATGCACAAGAAAGTCGGCGACGTTTTCATTGTAGAAGCACCAGCAGGCGAAATCGAATATGAAATACTGGAAATTGCAAGAGATATTCAGAAAGAAGTGTGAAAATTCATGCAGGAAAATACAAATAATAATATAAATAATACACAGAATCCGTCGGTTGATACCACGGATTACAGGCAGATCCGGCTTGACAAGCTCAATGGCATGAAAGAATCCGGCGTTGATCCGTTCACGCTGACAAGCTATCCGGTATCTGTGAAGAATGCAGAACTCCGCAAAATCTACGAACAGAAAGAAAAAGAAATCCAGGATGCCGCAGACGGTGATGAAGAAAAAATTGCAGCCGGGCTGGAAAACATCAAGCAGGAAACTGTTTACATTGCTGGGCGGATTATGAGCTGGCGCAGAATGGGCAAAGCGCATTTCCTGGATGTCCGGGATCACACAGACCGGATGCAGGTCTATGTCCGCATGAACGACATCGGCAAAGAAGCGTTTGAGGCATTCCGCAAATGGGACATCGGCGACATTATCGGCATTGAGGGTTTTGTGTTCCGGACGATGAAAGGCGAAATTTCCGTTCATGCCAAGAGCGTGACGCTCCTGTCAAAATCTCTGCTGCCGCTGCCTGAAAAATGGCACGGACTCAAAGATCAGGATATGAGATACCGTCAGCGTTATCTGGATTTAATCTGCAATCCGCAGGTAAAAGATACATTTGTAAAACGCAGTCAGATCATGCGTGAAATCCGGAATTACCTGGATAATTTAGGTTATGTCGAAGTAGACACGCCAGTATTGCTGCCCATTGAGATCGGCGCAGCCGCTAAGCCCTTTGTGACACATCATAATACGCTCCACATGGATATGTATTTAAGAATCGAAACGGAGCTGAATCTGAAACGGTTGATTGTCGGCGGATTCGATAAAGTTTATGAAGTCGGCAGAATTTTCCGCAACGAAGGCATGGATCAATCCCACAATCCGGAATTTACAACCGTTGAAATGTACCAGGCGTATACGGATTACATTGGCATGATGGATCTGATTGAAAACATGTACCGGACAATTACCCGGAATGTCTGCGGTACGGACGTGATTACGTATCAAGGAACGGAAATCGCCATTGGCAAGCCGTGGGAAAGATTAACCATGATTGAAGCCGTCAAGAAATATGCCGGTGTGGATTATCATGATTGGGCAACGGATGAAGATGCCAGAGCCTGCGCAAAAGCGCATCATGTGGAAGTCGAGGAGGGAAATTCTGCGACAAAGGGACATGTCCTGATTGCATTCTTTGACGAATTCGTAGAAGAAAAATTAATCCAGCCGACAATTATCTATGATTATCCGGTGGAAAATTCACCGCTTGCCAAGAGAAAGCCATCTGATCCGGCATTCACGGAACGTTTTGAATATTTCATGTATGCAAGAGAGATGGGCAATGCGTTCTCAGAATTAAATGATCCGATTGACCAGAAGGAACGTTTTGAAAAGCAGGTACAGGCAAAACGTGCGCAGGGCAATCAAAATTGTCAGGTGGATGAAGATTATATCACAGCACTGGAGTATGGTCTTCCTCCGACGGGCGGATTAGGTTTCGGCGTGGACAGACTTGTGATGTTATTAACGGACAGTGCATCCATCCGGGATGTTCTGTTATTCCCGACAATGAAACCGCTTGCACAGAATCCGGACACAGCAGAATAATTTTCAAGAACGGATTTCCGTATGAAATCCGTTCTTTGCTATTCATTTAATTTTTATTTTAATTCAGGAGTGTGAAATTTCATCTGTTATGAGCAAAGAAAATCAGAAAAATCAAAAATCTGCAAAAAAATCTGTGTTTGAAATTGCACAGGAAATGGAACAGCAAGAACAGGAGCAGCAGCGCCATGCGCAGGAAATCCTTCAGAAACAGAAAGAACAACAACGCCTTGCCTATGAAGAACAGCTTCGGCAGGAAAAATTAGAACTGATCCGGCTCAAACAAGGCGTGATCGAAGAAAGTACTACGATTTATGAGGAACACGAAGACCAGAAAAAATATACAATATTCCAGAAAATTTCTAATTTTTTCTATGCCAATCAATGGTGGATGGGTATTTGCGGATTTTTTGTCGTTCTTGCCGGTTTCCTGGTCTGGCAGGTAGTTACGACTGTGCACCCGGATATGATTATTTTATTGGTTTCTCATAATGACCTGTTTCATGCCTCCTGTTCCGAGGGTATTTCAGATATTTTTGAACAATATATTGATGATATCAATCAGGACGGCGAAGTTATTGTGGATGTGTATTATATGCCATCATCTCCGGAAACACAGGAGCGGGATGGTTATACAGGGGATAATGCTAAATTATACGCTGAATTTCAGACCGGTGAAGCCGTGCTTGTCATTTCGGATTCTGATGCGGATGAATTCATCGTTCCGGAGCACACGCTTGTGAATCTGGAAGAATATTTCGGAGATTACGAAGAAACAGAGGATATGCGTTTCCTGTTGTCGGGGACGGCGTTTGCGGATGTGCTTGAATATGATGAGCCGCTCGATGATGATATTTATATCGGTATTCGCCAAGTGAGAGAGACCATGGATTCCATAGAAAAAATGCAGGAAGTCTATGATATTGCATTTCCGGCGCTGGAGAAATTTATTCAGGAATTCGGGCATTTAAAAAATTCGGAAGAAAATTAAAATAAAAAATGCTGTGATAACAGATTTTAACCTATCACAGCATTTTTTATGTTTTCAATTTTTAAAAATTTATTTTTTGCACTTCTTTTGATGTTTGAGATAATACCAGATGCACAATATTATAAATCCTGCCAGTGCACCGCACAATCCGCCGCACGTGTCAATTACCACATCCCGGAGCTGTCCGCTCCGTCCGAATACAAATAACTGATGGAATTCATCTGTGCAGGCATAGGCACTTGTCAGCAGGACAGCGAATAGAAATCCGGCTTTTTGATGATGGAAATCAAAATAAAACAGACATCCAAGAACGGCATATTCCGTAAAATGCGCTGCTTTTCGGACAATGAACGTCAATCCGTCCGTAATAATTTCCCGGATTGATAAATCATACAAGTCATAATCCGGATAGAGCAATCTGGCAAGCAGGATGCAAAATCGGGAACTTGTTTCCGTGCTGTCATCAGCCGGTTGTGCCGAGAAATAAAAAATCAAAATCATCAGCAAAACGCTGGACATTTGGAAAATTCTCTTTTTTATCATAATCTAATCATTTATTATCTGTCAGACTCTGCTTCGTAAAACATCCGATGTTTCCGGACGTTGTGACAACGTGTGCTGTTAACGAGCCCGATTGCTGTATACATGCATACAACGGCAGTACCTCCGGCAGTCAGGAACGGTAGGGGGATACCGATCACCGGCATGACTTTCAGCACCATGCCAATATTCATGAAGCAATGTGAGAATATCATCCCGAATGTGCCGATACAGATTAATTTTCCCTGATGATTTTTCGTATACAGACTGTCCGTGAGAACTTTCAGACAGATATACGTCAACAGTCCCAGGACGAGCAATGCGCCGATTAATCCCCATGCCTGCCCGATATAAGAATAGATGAAATCGTTGTGCATTTCCGGGACGCTGACATAACCATTTTCGCTTTGCAGACCTGTACCGTAAATCTGACCGTTTGCAAGTGCGGCGATTCCCAGATCCTGCTGATACTCCAGATTTTCCGGGTCAGTCCCCGGGTGCAGAATCACAAGAATTCTTTGCCGGTGCATATCCGAGAGCAGGAAATTCCATGCAAGCAGACCAATCACAGGCGTGGCAATCAGGGCAGCAATGAGATACCGCACGGCAATTCTGGTACTCAGCATTTCTGCCACGAAGATAATCACGAATACAATTGCCGTGCCGTAGTCGCCCTGTTTTGCAACTAACAGAATCGGGACAGCTGCATGGAAGCATAACAGTAGCATCTGCCGGAGCTGATTCATCGTTTCTTCGACTTTGGACAAGTGCATAGAAAATGTTAAAATAAATGCAAGTTTTAATAATTCAGATGGTTGCAGATAAAAATCACCAATCGCAATCCATGCCTGGTCATCTGCTCCGCCTCGCCGATATCCTAAACTTGTAAATGTTAATCCCACAAGCCCGAGGGCGACAGGTGCATAAATCCACCATAATTTTACAAGCTTATTATAATCAATTACGCTTAAAATAATAATGATGATAAAACCTAATGTACTTGCAATAATTTGTGTGCGGACTGTACTTAAATCACATCGTTCAAGCAGTTCATTCTCAGCAATGCTCCAGAGCATAACGCAGCTGATGGCTGAACACAGCAGGGATGCCAGAATCAGA
>CAMWWG010000068.1 GCA_947177935.1 uncultured Ruminococcus sp.
TACTATTACATTGCCAGACTCATCAATCTCAATGCTGTGATCTGCCTGGGCTGCCGCTATCGTAAGCGGCAGCGCAGCACCAAATGCCAAAGCAATGGCAGCATATTTCACAAATCGTTTCATCATATCTTACTCCTTTTCAGTATTCCGACTTACTTTCCAAAAGTAATGCCAGGGAGTTCAGCAGGCATTTCTTCAAACAGTGAATCGCTGACTAAACGCTGTCCTTCATTTGTAAGTGCGTCATTGACTCTGTACAGCTCAACACGAACTTTTTCAGGATTTTCCATATTTTCCAGATATTCCGGTTCAATCCAGTAAATCCATGTGCCGTTTGATACCTCTGTAATATCTTCTCCATCAGGTACATCTGCAAGAATAATCTGCTGTGATGTCAGCGTTCCTTCCTCGTCAGTACTGCCTACGATCTCACCGTTTTCATCATATAAGATCACAACGTTGTACGCAGGATTGCCTTTATAAGATCCTGTAAATACGAGAGAGCCTTCCGGAATGACATCCGTGCTTTCTGTTCCATATTTGTAATCTGCACTCAGAGTACCAATCAATGTCGTTGCAGTTTCCGAATCGCCTTCCGTTGTGCGGAAGTCAACATTATCTCCGGTGACGCCCAGTACATCCAGTTCTGCAATGGAAACTGTCTTGCCAGTCTGTTCCGGCAGAACAATCTTCACGGATGTTGTGTCATAAGTGCTGACGTATTTACTATCCGCATTTGCAAAATAAACTGTTCCGCTTCCATCGAACGTACCCTCTGCAACGAGAACCCATCCGTCAGTTTCTTCTTCGGTTTCTTCCGTCGTTTCGACTTCATCCTGCAGAACGTAAATTTTGTAATCACCAATCGATTCACCATCACCAGCAGTATACTTCAATCCGGCAGCTGTCAGTGTCTGGTTGAAATCAAGAATGATTTCTGCCTGGTCTGCATCAACCTGCGGTTCATAAGCAGTTGTTGTATCATGGTCGATTGCGAGTTCTGCCGGATCTTCTTTTGTCGTGTCACAAGGCATATCATCTGTTGCATCATGCGTGATTGCCTCTGCTGTCAGACCTGTCGTTGTGATTGTCCAGTTGGTTTTATCCATACTGCCATCATGCATGATCTTCACATGATCTGTCACAAAAACAGCAGAACGGTTCAGATACTGGTCAATCAGTGTGACTTCATAGAATACAACACGGTTATTCAGCGTTGTAACGGTATCTGTAAAATCAGAGCCAGTTGCAAAACCGACAGGTGTTCTCTGGATTTTTCCGCCGGAGATTGTGCATCTAATAATTTCATAGCCGAGAATATCTGCTTCCGGAATATCCGTAGAAGTAAATGCCAGTTTCACTTCATTTGCTTTCATGCCAGTGCCGGCCGTTACAGAAACATTCTCAATTGCAGAAACTTTACCCTCAGTACCTAAAATACTTCCTTTACCATTCAGTGCATAGACACGGGAATCATCATTTGCATACATGATAGCACGGGTTTCCTTGTCAAACTGCTCTGCATAAGCAACCGTTGTCGGATCAGGCTGTTTGCCCCAGCGTTCAAAGAATTCCAGAACATTCTTCTCGGCTGCCGCACAAGCCAGACGCATCAGATTCTGGTCGGAATCACTGCCAAGCGTTAATGCGATGTCTGCCGGAGCAGGTGCTGCGCTCGTATCTCTGGAATAGGTATCGACTCTTGCATAGAAGATATTTGCCAGCTGTTCCTCATAATCAGAATAGGTCTTGAAATTCAGACCTTTGTCATAAGCAAGGTGCAGCTGCCAGTACATACCAAGCTGGGTTGCAATATTGGAACAATCTCCCTTTGTACCGGAAGTTACTTTATCATAAATATTCTGATACTGGAAACGCATTCCTTCATTTTTGTCTTGTGCCTGCGCAAGCTGTGAAAAATAGTTATTCGTGATTTCTGCCACGGCATAACTGCCCTGATTAATGTCATGTCCGATCTCGTGCGCAATACCCCAGCCAAAATAATTTCCGCTGACATATTGACCGTTCTCATCAAATGTAACACCGGTACAATTTACCATACTTGGTGCTGAACCCCATTCAATTCCGATATGATTTCCAGATGCATACATAAATGCGCCGGAGAACATACGCTGATAACGGATATTCAGATGTGCTTTCGGAACCCGATTCAACTGCGTGGGTGCATCTGCGTTCAATCCCTTATGCTGATAGAAGAGATACATCATATCTTCCATTGCGTCAACGGACTTCAGAAGCGTTTCCGCACGTTTCTCCGCAGTGCCGCTTCCCATACCTGCCAGAAGCTGCTGAGCCGGAAGTGAATACATCATGGTATCCATCATAATATCAGATGCACCAAGAATACAGTTCTGGCTATCATAGTCGTAATCTATATTCTTATTTTCGGATCCTTTGTGAACTGCATTATGAAGCTCTTCAATTTTCGGAACATATTCATCCAGTTTATTGATGTACGCAACTGCTTTTTCCATGCGTTCTTCTTCGTCGGTTACCTGATACAGATCAAGGAACGGCACTTCTGAACCGCCGGTGACACGGACGGAGAATCTTTCACTTGTATCACTTGCTCCCTGATACTGAATATACAAAGCACCGCCGTTTTCAGCACCAACGCCGGAGCCTTTTGACAACTTGAATGTATTCGCACCGACTTTCAGATTTGCGCCTTCCAGGACAACATTGCCGGATTCAGAATGATACTGTGTCACAATAAGACGTAAATTTGTGCTGTCACCAGTTTTCTTCTGGTTGCTTCCGACATAAATCGTTACTTCCTCACCGGTACCGATCGAAACACCAAGCGGCTGCCATGCGTTCAGACCAGAGAATCCACGGTTTACTTCGATATCTTTGGTCGTAATACAAGTGTGTATTTCTACGGCATTGCTGATAAATTTCGCATTCAGGATTGTTTCTGCTGTTTCCAGTTCACGGAGCAGAGCCTCTGCATTCGGATTTTCTTCTCCAAATTCATCCGGTGTGTTGATTTTTTCACGCAGAGCATCCACTGTTTTCTGCGTTACGTTATCTTTCAGAACCGTATGCAGATCATCTACATACAAATTCATCACTTCATCCATGAGTGTGTCATAATGATAGAAATAAGTCTCTGAAATCGTAATCGGCGATGTTAAATATCTTGCAAGACAAATCTGGATTTTCGACGCTGTAACAGCTTTCGGGAGCTTGAGCATGTAATACTGTTTGCCGTCTGCATCTGTCTTGGAAGACGAAAGATTACCATAGCCGTCATTCAGTTCATATACCAGATTGCCTTCTGCGTCCCAGCATCTTACATTTGTGTAACTGATATCTGTATTGACAGTCAGAATCCCGATTGTATCCAGTGTGTATTCCTGGTCAAACGTATACGTCAGACCATTATTGCCAATGCCGTTAAATCCGCCGTCATCCCATGTACTCTTAGAATAATAAGAAGCAGGATCTCCGTCAACAGCTCCCCAAGCCGTATTGTCTGCCTCTTCTGCGGCATCCAGCGTGCTGTCGATCATCTCGCCGCCGTTCCTCGTTACAGAGACAATATGCGCACTGCCGGGAACGCCATTTTCATCACGGTTAATTAGATTGTATCTCGGCATTTCGGCAAGATCCAGGTTCGTTGTAGATGCAGCAGTATGCAGAGATTCCGGACTTTCACCCAGTTCATTCACACCAATCACATAAACTTCGTATTCTGTGAGATCTTCCAATCCATCAATTGTATAGCTTGTGCCTGTAATATCGGGAATTGCTGTATATTCTTCGTCACTGTCTCTGAGCTTATAGAAAACAGTAAAGGACTGCGTATCATCCATTTTTGCCCAGCTAACTTTAATACCTCTATAAGTTCCGGTGGCTTTTACATTATCGGGCTTGTCGGGACGTTTTGTTGCTTTGGGAGTTACTTCAATCGGATCACAGTAACCACTTCTCCAATTGCCATTGACGGACTGTACACTTACCGTGTAAGTGATAAAATTCTTGATATCATCCCCGCTTACCTGAATGGAAGTCGAGGTTGTATCCAGTGTTTGAATCACTTTGTCATCCTGTTTGATCTGTACTTCATAACCTGTCACATTAATGCAGGGATCCCATGTCAAATCAAATTTTTCACTGCCCGCCTTAGCCGTCAGACCTTCCGGACTGTCTGTTGCAGCCTCAGGAATGCGTTTCTCCATGCCATTGACAAACTCAACTTTGCTGATCTCAGCAAGATTCGGAGCTTCATTGCCATCTGCCAGCTGTTTTTGCTGCAAGCCTGTAATTGCCAGAGTGACTTTTTTAACAGCTACCTGCCCTTTCAGATCAATAGAAATATTTCCGTTCTGGTCAATCTTAGCAACGATTTTGCTCTCTTCCAGCAGGAAATCCACATCTTCGATTGCTTCTACTTCGACCGTTTTTTCTTCACCATCTTCTATATAAGTGAGAGAAATTTTAGCACTGGAAACCGGCGTACTACCCGATTGCATAATAAGAGCATCCATCACAGGCAACTCTTTTTCTTCGTCTTCCGCAAATTCAAATCCCACAACAACGGGATTTTCTTCTGAAATCGGCGCATCCGGATCCGCCGGAGAAAGTGTTACCGGACTTTCATGCTGCAACAGATCTTCTAAACTGCCCGCTTCAATCGTTGTGCCGTCTTCCAGTTCTGCTGTGACATTCGCCGGAGAAACAAACTCTTCAATCTGCGCCATGATATCTTTGTCTTCTTCGTTATAACTATTTGACAAAAATACCAGATCCATCAGATTTGTTTTTCCGTCATAATTCAGGTCAGTATAATATTCCGTGGATAAACCGCCATTATCAATTGCATCAATTAAAATATCTTTATCCGCATCGTCTACCACGCCATCCTGATTAATATCTCCGATCATGACAACACCAGGGTGAAGCGTATCTTCCGCATAGGTGTAGCCGTTATGATAAAAACCGACAGTCAGGTTGACAGCATACAGATCCTTGTTGACAGTTATTACTTGACGATACACTGCGAAACCTGGTGCAGACACCTCAAGAACATACTCACCATTGGCAAGATACTCAAATTCTGCCTTGTTTGTTCCGTTTTCCCTGGTTTCTCTGGATAACGTCAGCGTGCTTTGCTGCGTATCTTCACCGGATTGCAACGTCACTTCAAAATCAATGGAATTTTCAAAAACCATACCTTCATTGATAATGACTTCAATTTTTCCAGTATCCGTGGAAGAAGCGACACTCTCTTCGGATTGTAAACTAACAGCATTATTTTCTGTCATATCAGTTAAATTTTCCGGCAATGTATAAGGATTACTGTCCTCAAAAGGAACATCCACACTGTTCAATTGAAATTCCTCAATATTAGAAAAAGATGTACTATCTTCCGCTTGCAAACTAACAGCATTATTTTCTGTCATATCAGTTAAATTTTCCGGCAATGTATCAGGATTACCGTCCTTAGAAAGAACAGCCGCACTGTTCAACTGAAATTCACCAATACTAGAAAGGACAGCTTCAGCACTAATTGCTTGTGGGAAACTGTATACCATTGATAATGCCAACAAGAAAGCGATTTTTTTCTTTAAGTTGCGTTTTCTCATAACGACAAATCCTTTCTGATTTCGGCAACTCTTATTATGATAAGAACTTTTTTGCTGACATTTTATAATTTTTATTTTATAAAATGTGATCCAAAAAAACAACCGTCATCTTTCAAAAGATGCAGTTGTACACGGAAAACAGTCATATTAAGTAATTATCAACAATGGTCTGCCATACTGTTTCCGACTTAGACCCTCAAAGCTTGTGTCCTTATTTTTCAATAAGTTTGCCAAATATTAATTTAGCATATCTGAGAGCGACTTAAATCTCTCATTTACACCTATAATTACAGTATAGCATAATTTTTTCATTATGTCAATACTTTTTTT
>CAMWWG010000069.1 GCA_947177935.1 uncultured Ruminococcus sp.
TCATAGCACATTCTTACAAAAAAATCAAGTGATTTTTGGTATTTTTCACAAAATTTTCATGTGATTTTAAAAATGAAATTCTAAAATAAAAGCATCCGTTCCCGGAAACTGCCATACTCCAGGAACAGATGCTATTTTTTAATTTAATTTTATCATTCTAAATTTAGGACTTCCGGAAACGCTGAATATTTTCCAACAGATTTTGTTTATATTCTTCTTGTTTCTGACACAACATGCGATTTTTCTCTAAAATTGCTGTCTGCATACTGGAAAGATCTTCTACGAACCAATCCGGGCATCTTTTCTGAATGGCATAGGACAGCGTCCGAAATTCCCGATTGAGTGCTGCATGCCAGCAGATGTAAAATCTGTATAAATGTTTGTTCACACGCTGAAATGCCAGTGCAGAAAGAATGGTATCCATTGCAAGCAAAATTGCAAGACTGCACGCAATCCATTGCAGCGTCTCCGGATTCATGCTGTCAAATTTTACAAGAATTGCCGGCTCTACAAACTTGTTGATGACGACACATGCTGTTCCGAAAAACAAAAATCCCAGAAGACAGACCCTGCCTTTGATCTGAAATGCCATGCCGGAATAATCCCATAATTTCATTTTAAACAAATTTTCCAGGATTGCGCCGCACAGATATTCTGCACAGATACACAGAAACGCTGAGTAGAAAAATAACTTGACAGGCTCGTTAATATAAAGTCCAAGCAGAACACCTGCCGTTGCACCACCACCATATACCGGACAATAAGGTCCTAACAAAGAACCCCGGTTCAGGAAATGACCGCTCTCCCACAGGGAACAGACGATTGTTTCCCATACCCAGCCCGCAAAGCTGAAAATCATAAAATTCAGAAATAAATATTCCAGTGTCATTGTCTCACACACACCTTTCCAAATGTTTCCATCACGGCGCAAATCTTGTCCGCAAGACACACCATCCAGGCTTCACGGCTTTTCGGCGGCAGAACGGTTAATGGAAACATGTGATGTAGAATAATATCTTCTTCTTTGGCAGATAATTCATAATCCATCCGTGCATTTTTCAATGCCAGTGTCGGATGATAAACCGGATGTGCCGGATGACAGTCTTCTTTCTTGTGCCAGTCATAGAGAAAATAGTCATGCAGTAATGCGCCCCGGATCAGTTCTTCCCAATCGGCATCAATATGCAGTTTCATAAACAGAACACAACTGACATAGGCAACGTTGGCACAGTGTTCAAATACAGAGCAGTCCCCGTGCTGCATTAGCTGTTTTGTCTGCTGCATTCTCCCGGATTCTTCCAGAGGCTGTGCAACAGTATGGATAGCGGCAAGCAGCTCTTGCCGGGTCGAACGACGTGTCAGCATGAATTCTCCTGTTTTTTCAGTGATCATAAAATTTTTAACCCCTTTCTTGACTTTTCTCTATATATGTATTATAATATAGATAGCTGAATAAATCAATTGCCAAGATGATAAGTTATGATGATTATTCCACAAATATAAAGAAACTGAGGTAAAAAAAGACTGCAACATGGACAGACGAGTACAAAAAACAAAGGCAGCCATCCGGCAGGCTTATTTTTCTTTGCTGATGGAAAAGAAAAGCCGGAAAATGACAGTGACAGAACTTGCCAGAAGAGCCAATATTGACCGAAAGACGTTCTATCTGCATTATGATACAACAGATGAAGTACTGAAAGATTATCACCAGGAACTCACCCGGAAATTACTGGGTATTCTCAGAGAACAGGATTTTTTCACACAGCAATTTGATATGACAAATTTTTATTCTGCCATAAATCAAGTTGTAAATGAAAATATGGATCTGTTCCGGCAGATTGCGTTGATGGACTGCGCTAACTGGTTCTGGAAACAGAGTCTGGAATCTCTCATCAAAGGCATCTGTGACATATATCAGGAAAAATGCGCTGTTCCTCGGCAAGAATTATGTTTATACAGCAGATTCATCCTGACAGGAACACTGGAAATCTATCAGCAATGGCTCAGGGGAAATCTGCCAGTTTCCCTGGAAGAACTCGGCAGGATGACAACAAACGTGGCACTGTTCGGCTTTTCTTCAGCATTAAAATCCGGAAAGCAGGAAAATTCAGAAAATACAGGAGGTTTTTAACAGTTAAAATAATCTTATAAAAAACTATAATTATTCAAAAATTTTAATCCGAAAGAGAGGTGAAAATCGTTACTGATACTTGACAAAATAAAATTTTTATGGTATAGTATCCTTGTGTGGCTGAGGCGATGGCTGTGCGATAACCAAGCACATTTTTGTTTTGGTACAGCAGAAATGCTGAAATTGCAGAAAAAATATTACTACGTTATCTGCGATGTGTACCCGTACGTTAGCGGGGAATTTACGCCTTCGGAGTGTTATACCAAACATGAGTAGATCATGACTTGTCATATCAAAAATGAACACGTGGAACAAGGAATGAAACATAAAAGCTAATTTATTACTTTTTATCAGTTTTCAGTAACGGAAATACGATTTGCTAGGTAAAACACATATGGCGGTTGGTGTCGCCGCTACGCTTGCCGTCACACACCCGAACACCATCACGAGCATCCTGATGGCGGTCTCCATGGGTGCCGTCGGTGCTCTGATTAGCGACCTGGATGTAGACAGTTCCATTGCCAATAAGAAAGCAAACCAGATTTTTCCATTGCTTCTCGTGATTGTCGTGCTTGCTGTGATAATTGATCTGGTGTTTCAGGTCGGATTGTGGCAGAAAATCTGGAATAACAGCAATCTTCTGAAAATTCTGGGGGGAACTGCGGCATTTGTCAGCATCTGCCTGTTCGGGAAAAATCAGCCGCATCGGTCTTTCATGCACTCATTTCTGGCGCTTGCAACACTGGATATTTCCCTTTCATTAATTTATCTGCCGCTTGTGCAATATTTTACAGTTGGCTTTCTGTCCCATCTTGCGATTGATCTTCTGAACAAGAAAAAACTGAAACTACTTTATCCGAAAAAAGACGGATTCAGTCTGAAACTATGCTCTTCCAGCGGGATTGTCAATCGCATTTTATTTGTCACCTGTTCCATTTTATCCGGACTGGAAGTGATTCTGTTTCTGGTTCTTAGTATCAGAAAATAAATTAATAAAAATGATAGAAAAGAAGTGTTTTTATGCGTTATCAACTTGCAATTTTCGACCTGGACGGCACAATTTTAGATACACTGGAAGATATGTATCGCTGTGTCAATTATATTCTGCAAAAAAATCATCTCCCAGGACGAACACGCTCAGAGATCCGGCAATTTGTCGGCAATGGCATCCGGAAATTAATCGAACGTTCCGTCCCGGCGGATTTATCCGATCCGGAACGGATTGACCAGGTGCACCGGGATTTCATGGTATATTATCAACAGCACTATGCAGATTACACAGCGCCCTATGAACACATTCCGGAAGTGATCCGGGCATTGCGGAAATCCGGCATCCGGACGGCAGTTGTGTCGAATAAAGCAGATTATGCTGTGCAATCCCTCTGTGAGACGTATTTTCCGGGATTATTTGACAGCGTTGCCGGGGAAAAAAACGGCATCCGCCGGAAACCTGCGCCGGACAGCGTTCTTGCCGTTCTGGAACATCTGCAAATCCATCCAGAACAAGCCATTTATATCGGCGATTCTGATGTAGATATCCAGACGGCACAAAATGCCGGAATTCCCTGCATCAGCGTGACATGGGGTTTCCGTGACCGAGAATTTCTTCTGAAACATCATGCACAGACGCTGATCGCAGAACCGCAGGAACTGCTTGGATTATTATTAAAATAATTAAACAAAAAAATGCCCTCTTGAGAAAGAGAGCATTTTTAATATTATAAAATTTTAAAATTTATTTTAAATTTTTAAAAATCCAGCTCCAGCGAATCTTCCAGACCAACGATATACCGTAGAACAAGCATGGAATCGGCAAGATCAATTTTTCCGTTTTTGTCGATATCGCCTGCTTCCTGTTTTTCTTTGCTGATTTCATCAATGCCGACATACACACGATTTATCAGGATCATGTCAGAAATACCAATCTCGCCGTCGCCGTTCACATCGCCTTTTGCAATGGTGGGCTGCTCCGGAACAGCACTGATTTCTCCTGAATTTTCCGGCTCTTCTCCGGCATGAATTTCCACAGCACAAATAACCTGATTATCCGGATCTACTGCAAATACGCCGGAATCTCCGACCGCAAGCGTATCCACATCAAAGCCGTTCAGATCTGCCGAATAATAATCCTCTACCCAGGGATGAACTTTATTTAACTGGTAAACAACCGGTTCTTCCGGGTTTTCAGGATTCTTTTCTGTCAAAAAGATTTCGTACTCTTCCACTTCTGTGACAACCAGCTCTTTGAGATCATCCTTGTAGTAATCTCCGGCTTTGCCAACGGGATAGATCCGGACACCGGGATTCAATCCAAACTCCCCGGGGAATGTTTCAACAATACAATCCCAGTCAACACATATCAAATCGCCATACGCCGGCGTAAACGGCGTTTCTGCATGGCGTTCAATTTCCCAGAGACTCAAATCGCAACCATTATCCAGGAAAAAGCTTGTGCCGGCTTCGTTCACGCCAATTACTGTATACATTCTACCCCGCTGAATAAAATCTTCCACGGTTGCCTCATAGGTGACTTCCAACGGTGTGACGGGATTTCCCTCAGCATCCACTGTAGACAGCAGGATGTCTCCACTGGGGAGCGACCGGAGCGTTTCTCTACTCATGACAGAGATTGTTTTTTTATTTAATTCCAAATAATAACATTCTCCGGTCTCCACGCTCTCCAAACAAATGAAATCACCTGTCGTCTCAATCAACTCAAATTCCGCCGTCTGACTGGTGTCAATTGCATCGTCACAATAAATCTCTACAGCGCAGATTGCTTTTTGTGTAGCCGGATCTACGGCAAATACGCCGGAGTCCCCGACCGCAAGCGTATCCACATCAAAGCCATTCAGATTTGCCGAATAATAACCCTCTACCCTGGGATGAACTTTATTTAACTGGTAAACAACAGGATTTTCCGGGTCTTCCGGATTTTCTTCTGCCAAAATAATCTTGTAATCCTGCACTTCTGTGACAACCAGTTCTTTGAGATTATCCTTGTAGTAATCTTTGGCTTTGCCAACGGGATAGATCCGGACACCGGGATTCAATGCAAACTGCCCTGGGAATGACGCAAGGAACATATTACAGTCAACACATATCAGATCGCCATACTTCGGCGTAAACGGCGTTTCTGCATAGTGTTCAATTTCCCCGATACTCAGACTGCAATCATTATCCAAGAAAAATCTTGTGCCGTCTTCGTTCACGCCAATTACTGTATACAGCATACCCCACCAAATGAAATCTTCTACAGTCGCCTCATAGTCAACCTTCAACGGGATCTCCGGATTTCCATCAGAATCTACCGTAAACAGCAGGACATCTCCACCGGAGAGCGACCAGAACATTTCTTCACTCATGACAGATTTTATTTTATTATCTAATGCCAGATGATAATATTCTTCCGTCTCCAGGCTCATTACAAAAATGGAATTGTTCGACACGTTAATCAATTCAAAATCCGCCGTCCGACTGGTGTCAATTGCATTGCCATAATGAATCTCTACAGCACAGATTGCTTTTTGTGTAGCCGGATCTACGGCAAATACGCCATAATCTCCGACTTCTACTTCTTCCATGTTAAAATCGCCCAACATACCAGCAAAACAGTCTCTAAGATAAAGATGCATTCGGCTCATTTCATAGACAACCGGATTTTCTGAGTTCTCCGGATTTTTTTCTGCAAGAATGATTGTATCTTCTTGTACTTCCGTGACAACCAGTTCTTGCAGATTGTCTTTGTAGTATTCCTCGGCTTTGC
>CAMWWG010000070.1 GCA_947177935.1 uncultured Ruminococcus sp.
GTTGGAACAATTGGAAACACCGTTCTTTTTTCTGGGCATCCTGATCCGAGTTCTGTTCTGTCTTTTCGGCAACTATCTTTATTATCAATTTACACTCCGGTCGGTGAGACGAATTCGGAAGAACACAAGTTCCCGGAAGATGAAGAACATGTTGCTGCAGACGGAGGGCGGCACGAACATTCTGAATGTTCTGGGGTGTTTCGGATTGTATCTTGCATTCTTGACAATTGTTTCCTATATTATTGGCAGACTATTTTTATTATAATGATTTCATGGATAAAATATGAAATGGATAAAAATTAACAGTCAGAAAGGAGCTGTTTCCTGTGATCTATTTAAAACAGATTGATCGTGTTTCCGCCTGGGAATTCTACCAGAACCGGGAAATCACTTCATTCAGTCTGCCAGAAACCGTCCGCTGTATCGGCAATCATGCGTTTTACGGCTGCCGGGATATGGAAAATATTTTTATCCCGGCTTTTGTTTCCAGTCTCGGAAGCGGTGCATTTATGAACTGTTCCCGTTTGCAGGAAGTCACGCTCCCTGCGAAGATTACTGTCCTGCGCACGGATGCGTTTTCCGGCTGTTATAGTCTGTCTGCTGTGGAATTCCCGGACACGATGAGAGCCATCGGCGACAGAGGGTTTTATCGTTGTGCAAATCTCCAGGACTTGTATTTGCCTCCGGAACTGAAAAAAATCGGAAACAGCGCATTTGAACGTTGCAGCCGGCTGAAATCCGTCAAAATGCCCGACAGCGTTCACATCCTTGGCAGCCGTGCATTCTGTGGCTGCTGGAATCTGGGAATGGCAAAACTCTCCGCCAATATAAAAACAATTCGGAAATGGGCGTTCTCAGATTGTTGGAATCTCAAAGGCATCCGGCTTCCACGGGAACTGCTGGACATTGGAGAGGAGGCGTTCTCCAACTGTATTTCCCTGAAAAAAATGATTTTACCCAAAAAATTAAAAAGAATCCAGAAACGTGCGTTCATGGGCTGTACCCAACTGAAAAAAATCATCATTCCGGCAAGCGTCCAGAAAATTGAAGAAGATGCGTTCCTTTGCTGTGAAAATCTCCAGGAAATTGCCATGAATGACCGGACATTCTGCACGGATGAGAGCATTCTTGCCCATGCACAGCGCCTGCATCTTTCAAAAAATCAGAATCATCTGGAAATCATGCTTGATTCTGAAAATCCGGATTTTTCAGAACAACATGAGAAAAAATTATTGTTCCGGTTCTGGATGCAGAAAGATGAATTTATCCGGAGAATCTATTTCAAGCAGATCCGCAAACCGGCATATAAAATTCCCCTTGCCGTGCTGATGACGGACGAACAGGATTCTATCTATAAAAATTATATCCGGAAAAATTTTCAGGCAGTGACACAGTATCTTTATGCCCGTGCCGACGAGGAGAACGGTGCAAGGATCATGGCGCTGTGCCGATAAAAAAATTCTGAAAAAATGCTTGACAAGCCTGTCAATTTATGTTATAATATACTGGACTGCTGATGCAGTTTGATTTTCCGGATTTTATAAATTTTTTAAAATTTTTAAAATCAATTCCTTGCCTGCCTGGCAGGCGAAATCCAGAAGGAGGTGCACGAAATGGCAAAACTGAACGAAAATTACGAAGCAATGGTTGTTTTCAGTCTCAAAAAGGACGAGGAAACCATGAAAGCACTCGTGGAGAAAGTCAAGGCTCTCATCGAGCGTCACGGCTCTCTCACAGAAGAAGTCAACGAGTGGGGCAAGCGCAAGCTCGCTTATCCGATCAAGAAGGGAACAGAAGTCAGCACAGAAGGTTACTATGTGCTCTATTCTTTCAATTCTGAACCGGATTTCCCGGCTGAGCTCAACCGCCGGCTCAATATCAATGACGGCGTTCTGCGTGCTTTGGTAACTACCAAGTAAGCCAAAGCGCAGAAACAACAGGAATTTCACTGCACACACATCAGCGTGGCAGGGCGAGGGGTTGCCTTGTCTGCTGAAAAAATTATGATTTGAATTTTGATGAGAACTGAGATAGGGAGGAAATTTCCATGAACAAAGTCATTCTTATGGGCAGACTGGTTAATGACCCGGAGTTCAGCGTCGGGCAGAACGGCAACGCCTATTGTCGTTTCCGGATTGCTGTGGATCGTTCTTTTGCAAGACAAGGCGAACAGAGACAGTCTGATTTTTTCAGAATCACATGTTTCGGCAAGATTGCTGAATTTGTGAATCAGTATTTTGTGAAAGGAAAACCAGTTCTGATAGAGGGGAAAATTCAGAACAATAATTATACGGACAAGAACGGTGTTCAGCATTATGGTGATGATATTATCGCCGATACTGTCAACTTTGTTCTGTCTGACCCGACCCGGAATAATAACCAGTCCAATTATAACAATAATTATAATAATGGCGGTTATCAGAATTATGGCGGTAATTCCAACAGTAATTACGGCTACAGCAGCGGCAATTACAATAATAACAATAATAATTATAATTCCGGTCAGAATTACCGTAATAACGGAAACAACGGCTATCAGGACAATCCAGGAAATTTCGGAAATGATCAGCCGGCTGCGCCTGGCAATCCGCCTAAGGATATACAGCTTGGAAGCGGCAGTTTCAATGATTTTGAAGAAATCATCAGCGACGGACAAGTTCCGTTTTAATCTCCGGAATTTTTGAAAATTCCAGGAAATTTCAGATTATCCCAGAAAGGAGAACCAGCGTATTATGGAACGTGAGAGAAATTCCAGACCGTCCAAGCGTCCTCGCAAAAAGGTCTGCATGTTCTGCGTGGATCGTGTCGAAAAGATCGATTACAAGGACATTAATAAATTAAAGAAATGTATGACAGAGCGCTCTAAGATTCTGCCCCGTCGTGTGACAGGCACATGTGCATTCCATCAGCGTGAGCTGACAGTTGCCATCAAGAGAGCAAGACATATCGCACTTCTGCCGTATGTCAGCGATTAATCATGATTGCATGAAAACCGCTCCGGGTTTCCGGGGCGTTTTTTTTATTTAACATCATTTAAAAATCATATTCCCGGAAACTTGTACATAATATGGATTATAAATTATGAATGATAAATTTTAAATTCATGTCCGGGAGGGATTCGCTTGAAAGGTCTTACGTCAGAACAGGCAGAGGAATACAGAAAACAATATGGCACAAATTCGCTCGTCCAGGTCAGACCGCCCGGTGCTGTCAGTATTTTTTTCAGTCAGTTCAAAGATGCTATGGTGCTGATTTTGCTGGCGGCTACCGGGATTTCGGCATTACTCGGCGAATGGACGGATGCCGTCACAATTGTCGTCATTGTCCTGTTAAACGCAATTCTTGGATTCATCCAGGAATTCCGGACGGAAAAGACGTTGGAAGCACTTCGGCAGATGACTGCACCCAGTGCCAAAGTCTGGCGTGATGGAAATTTGCAGGAAATCCCGGCGGAACAGCTCGTTCCGGGGGATCTGATTTCGATTGAGGCAGGAGACTGCATCCCGGCGGATTGTTTGTTAATTACAGCAAACCGGCTCTATGCAAATGAATCTGTTCTGACAGGCGAGGCAGAACCAATTGCGAAATTTGCGGGATCTGTTCATGATGATCTGACCGGACTTCACAAGCCGTATCTGGTCTACAGCGGCACAGCTGTCACCAGAGGCAGCGGCACGGCACAGGTTATTTCTACCGGGAAACAGACCCAGATGGGACAGATTTCCGGAATGCTTTCAGAAATTACAAGAACGGAAACGCCTTTGCAGAAACGATTGGGAGAATTGGGCAAAATGCTTGCGCTGATCTGTATTGGCGTTTGTCTTGCCGTCTTCGGTGCAGGTGTTCTCCGGGGTGAACCGGTCTTTGACATGCTCATGACGGGAATTTCTATCGCAATTGCAGCAATTCCGGAGGGACTGCCTGCAACAGTCACGATTGCGCTTGCACTCGCTGTCAACCGGATGATGAAACAGAAAGCGCTTGTCAATCGCTTACATAGCGTGGAAACACTTGGATGTACTTCTGTGATTTGTTCTGACAAAACCGGAACAATCACAGAAAATCGCATGACAGTGACAAAAATCCGGACACTGGAACAAGAATTTGACGTTACCGGAAATGCATTGAAAATGGATGGGGCAATCCTGGAAAATAATATGCACGTGAATCCCAAGAGCGTCCCGGCACTGGAAAGTTTGCTGACATGCGCTGTATTATGTAATAATGCGGAATTATCCGGAGATTTTGCAAGCCGGAATCGTGGGGAATTATCCGGACAGGCGAGTTTCACCGCCGTGGGTGACCCGACGGAAACGGCACTTCTTGTGATGTCCGCAAAGGGCGGTATCACGACGAAAACACTCCCGGAATACACCCGGCTTGCCGAAGAACCGTTTGACAGCGACACCAGATCCATGAGTGTACTTGTCCGCAAAGGCAGTCAATCCCGGATTTATACCAAAGGCGCAGTGGATGTGATTCTCAAACGCTGTGATTTTGTCCGGACGAAAGCCGGTGATGTGGCACTGACGCCGGGGATGCAGAAAAAAATTCTGGAATTTTCTGAAAATTTATCAGAACAGGCGCTCCGTGTGCTTGCGTTTGCCGAAAAGCAAAATCATACCAATAATTTTAATTCTAATTTTGATTTTCAGCAAACCGGCGGCAGTATGGTTTTCCTGGGACTGACCGGGATGTTAGATCCGCCACGTCCTGAGGCAAAAGAAGCCATCCGGACTTGTGCAAGCGCATCCGTCCGGACAGTTATGATTACAGGGGATCATAAGAAAACAGCAGCGGCGATTGCCCGGAAAGCCGGATTGCTCCGGGGCGGCGAAGTCATCACCGGGGATGAACTGGATTTGCTGACGGATACACAACTGGATCAGCGTCTGCCGAAAATTGCCGTATTTGCAAGGGTGAATCCGTCTCATAAATTAAGATTAGTCCGGGCATTTCAAAGAACCGGGAATATTGTGACGATGACCGGAGACGGTGTCAATGATGCCCCGGCAATTAAAGAGGCGGATGTCGGCGTTGCCATGGGCATGACCGGGACGGATGTTGCGAAACAGGCGGCGGATGTGATTCTGATGGATGATAATCTGGCAACGCTTGTAAGCGCTGTGGAACAGGGACGTGCGATCTATTCCAATATCCGGAAATTTGTCAGATATCTGCTTTCCTGCAATATCGGGGAAGTTATTACAATGTTCCTGGGGATTTTAATGGGAATGCCTGTTGTATTACTGCCTGTTCAGTTATTATTAGTGAATTTAGCAACAGACGGACTTCCGGCAATTGCCCTGGGATTAGAACCGCCGGAAAAGGACATTATGAAGCGACCGCCCCGGAAACCGGATGAAAGTTTTTTTGCCGGGGGACTGCTCAGCAAGATTACCTGGCGAGGGATTATGATCGGCTTGTGTACGCTTGGTTCATTCAGCACGGCGCTCCGGTTCGGAGGGACGTTGACCGAGGCAAGGACGTGCGCCCTGTTCACATTGGTGGTTTCGCAGTTAATTCATGTGTTTGAGTGCAAATCCGAACATGGGACAATTTTCAGCGTGGCATATTTCTCAAACTGGAAGTTAATTTTTGCGGTACTGTTCTCAGCATTGATGTTAGCAATTACAATCTGGCTACCGCAGGCGCAGGCGATTTTCTCAACAGCGACGATTGCAGGGAATTTATTATATCAGGCAATTGCATTCTCGTTCGCCGTTCCGGTAATGAGCTCGCTTTTTACAAGCAAGCCGAAAAAAGATTAATGTCATTTCCTTAAAATCTAGTTTCGTTCAGGCTCTCTGTGAAAAACAGAGAGCTTTTTTATACTGGTAAGACAGTATATTATTT
>CAMWWG010000071.1 GCA_947177935.1 uncultured Ruminococcus sp.
GTCTTTTGTGGAAGACATTCTTGCCGAGTATGAACCAGATCTTTCGGCTTATCAGGATTCTGTGGATCAGGAAACCGGGATCAGAAAAATCAGATTCTGGTGAGAAATATTATTATGCGATATATCGAAATGAAACTACTGGAAGAAATCGAAACCGGACGTGACATGCTTGGCAATCCGGTCACAGAACGACAGGAGATGTGTCCTGTTTATCGTGCAAGAATATCCGGGATTTCTGCAATCGAAACAGCATTTGACGGCAGGGATGTCACAGAATCCAATCCGGAGCTGCTGACAGATGTCCCCTTGCATTTGCTGAGAAAAGCAGCAGGCATCCGGATTCATGCACAGGATTTCCGGATTACCGGCATTTATGCCAGAATCCGGGGGGATTTTTCTCTCATCCAGTTGGAAAGGTGGCAAAATCAGCATGAAAATCACCATTGCACTTGACGGTTTACAGCCATTATATGCCAGATTGAAAGCAAAATCTCAGCAGGATTTTTTGGACGTGCTGAAAGAGACGACAACGTATCTACGGAACACAGCCCGGAAGAAAACGCCCAAAGACTCCGGAAAATTACAGCAATCCATCCGGCAAGTCAATCCCACAAAGAACCGTGACGGCGAAGTCGGTTATACCCGGAGCTATGCACCGCATGTTGAATACGGACACAGGATTGTACGGAATGGGAAAAACATCGGCTATGTTCAGGGACAGTATTATTTAAAATCCGCTGTAGCTGACACCCGGATTGAATTTATCCGGCTTGCAACGGGGGCATTAAAAAAATGATGCTGAAAAAACTGGGATTTGCCGAAATTGCCGCCGCAATCCTGCATACACTCCGGAAACACACAAAATATCCCTGTTATGATGCCGTTCCGGAGAATGCACCCTCTCCACTGATCTTTGTGGAAATTGTTGAAAAGTTGGACTCTTCCACTAAAACTATGTACAAAGAAACATTTACGGCGTATGTACATGCAATTGCAGCTCCCTCTGATTGCCGGACGGAAATTTATTCCATGATCAAGATCATAGAAGAAACACTCACGGAACGAATTGTACTTCCGCCAGGTGTGACAAATATCTTGCAGACGGAAACAGGCGTGCAGGCATTACAACAGGACGAAACAGGGGAGTTTCATGCCGTGCTGGGCTATGAAATCATGGTCAGCTACGGCTTTAAATCAAAAATTTGAATTTAAGCAAGGAAAGGAATTAATTCTTATGGCTACAACATATGATCAGATCGCTTACTGCGATATTCCGGATGCCGTCGCAAGCTCCGGCGGAGACTGGCTTTTGTGTATTTTTACAGCAAACGGCGACAGACTGCTTGGAATTGCCGGACAGCAGGGGCTTTCTATTTCAAGATCTGCTGAAACAATTGATGTCACCAGCAAAACAACGGAAGGCGGCTGGAAATCCCAGATTGCAGGTGCAAAAGAATGGAGCATTGACTCGGACGGTGTCTATGTGATGGGTGCAGAATCACACAAACTGTTAGGACGCTTGTTTGAAAACAGTGACCTTGTCTGCTTAAAAGTGATCGACAAGCGAAATTTGAAGAGTCTGTTCGGCGGTCTTGCGTGCATCACAGACTACTCTCTGGATGCACCCTATGACGACGCTGTGACGTATTCTCTTACACTCGATGGAAACGGGGCATTGGTGGATTTAACCGAAAGCACGGAGCTGGACGACGGTCATGTGAAAGCGGATGACAGTATTCCGGCGGGTCTGCGTTCGTTGAAGACAAACACATACCTGAATTATGCATTTGATACCAACATGAAAGGTTATAATTTTTCGCATATCTATGGCGAACCATCCATTAGTTTTGAAATGGCAGCAAACGCACCAGATCAGACTATCACAATTGAATATGGTAGTAGCGGCATGACAAATTCCTACACAGGGACTGCTAATTTTGTAATGGGTGGTGTGGATGCGATTCATTCTACCAGTTTCACAGTCACCGTGACAGACGAATCAGGCGAAATCACCTATCATTTCAATAACACCGGAAAAACCGTCAATTCAGACGGCACAGAAGTAAATAATTAATCAGGAGGGCTTGCAAATGAATTATTTATTAGACGATCAGGAATATCATCTGCATTATAACATTGGCAGACTTGAAAAAATCGAACAGACAGCAGGAATGACTGCTGTCACGTTGGCGGTGGATGCATCTGTCAACGGCAAATATCCGCCGATTTCCGTTGTGAAGCATTATTTTGCAATGGGTCTGCTGAATCAGAATGGCACATATGCACCGATCAAAAAAGCCCTGGAATTTGCAGAAAAGCAGATCCAGGAATCCGGCTATCTGCCGGTAATGATGGATGTAGTGAATACATTATCTGAGGACTGCGGTTTTTTATTCCAGAACGGTTCGTCCGACTAGAATATCTAGGAAATGCCGGAAAATCCACCAAAAAATCTGATCCGGATACAGCGGCTTACAGCGAAGTGCAGGACTTCGCTTTTTTTGCCGCAAATTTCGGCTATTCCAGAGCAGAATATGATGCACTGACCCGGAAAGAAAAATTATTTATCGTAAAAGCCTACGAAAACAAATTAATTGCAGATTCCAATATCCTGTCTGCTGCTGTTGCCAATGCTGTGTCCAATGTATTCCGGAAGAAAAATCAGCGTCCTAGAAAATTATGGAAAATTCAGCCGAAACAGGGTAATTTACAGGAACGTCAGGAACAGACCAGAATTGTCCAACAAGTGGAGTCCCAGGACAACACAAATTGGATTGCGAAAATCTATGCGGCAAATCACAGAAAAATTCCAAAAAGCGAAAAGAGAAATTAATATGCAGAATCAGATAATTTGTCCCGGCGTCCCTTATTCCGGACAGATCTGCCCCGGTGTGACATTCAACGGCAAGAACGGCTGGACGAACGGGACGCCAGGATTAGGCGGTTTTCACACATGGGATGACTGGCAAGCCTACTGGACGGATATTGTAATTGATCCGCCGGAAACAGAAATTTTTACAGTCAATATCCCCGGTCGGCACGGTTTACTGGATCTGTCCGAAACATTGACCGGATCACCTGTCTACAAAAACAGAAACATCACCATTACGCTGAAATATCCCGGATCCGGTTCACAATGGCATGAAGAATATTCCCAAATCCTGGCACAACTGCACGGTCGCATGATTCAAATGATCCTGGATTCTGATCCGGAGTATTACTATGAAGGACGCTGTACGGTTTCTTCTCAAAGACCGGACAATTTTCACAGCGTTTTTACAATCTCCATGGACGCATATCCCTACAAGTACCAGGTCGCTGATTCTTCCGGCGACTGGTTGTGGGATCCTCTGAATTTTGAAACGGGGGTAATCCGGGAATTTGGAAATTTATCCATTCCTGCAAACGGAACCCTGGAAATCATTCTGCCCGGCTCGGATCTGCCAGTACGTCCACGGATCATAGTCAATCATGCTTGTACTGTGAAAATCCAAGGTAAAAACTATTCTTTGGAATCCGGTGTTAATCTAAATCTTTTCACACTGGAACAGGAATCGCTTGCACTGATTTTTGAAAATCCCAAAGAACAGGCAATTTCCCTGTCCATTCAATACCGGGGAGGAAAATTATAATGCCAGCAATCTATACTGTCAAATGGTCGGATCAGAACAAAATGCAGCAGAACATTTCTCCGGATGGAATCCCGGAATCGTCCTGGAATCGTCCAATCTGGAATTTACTGCATGACGCACGATCGGAAGATTATCATATTTTAGAACCAGATTTGAAAATGCAGAAAACCGGTGCAGGATCTTTCACGTTCCGGATTCCACCAACACACCCGGATTATGCCGAAATTGTACGACTAGGGATTATGTGGGATTTGGCTGTCTACAAAAATGACGAATTTCTCTGGGGTGGTCATCCACTGGCACTAGAAACGGATTTATATGGCAACTGTTCCGTTACTTGTGAGGGCGTTCTCGGCTATTTATCGGATATTTATCTAGAACCGTTCTATTTCAAAACAGCAATTCCGACTATGTGTTATTGGTTTGTCAATTATTATCGTGATAAAGTCCGGTCTCTAATTCATTCAGACGATGTAAATCCAGTTTGTATGCACCGAACGTTTCAATATGCTTCATCCGGATTTAGCGATAATACAGAATATCTGCGATATACTGGGAAACATCTGACAACAATGGAAGCCATCCAAACGAAATTAATTGATTATTTTGGCGGATGGCTGGAAGTGGCGGAATCCGAAGAACTTTCCGATCCTGGTGTTTACAGGAGTGGTATCTGGGAAATTATTTATCATCCGGAAAATCCAAATCAAGACCCGATCGGGCAAAAATTAGAAATCGGTGTGAACATCATTTCTCTGACGCAGACACTGGATTACACGGATTTTGCGACGGCTCTTGTGCCGGTTGACAGCAACGGGAATGCAATCTATACTTCTGGGCAATACGAAAAAGATGTTTATTTCTACAACGAACATATTAAAAAACCGTTGAATACAGCGTTATTTATTAATATTGACCTTGCCGAAAAATACGGGATTATCACCAAGCAATACACGGAAGATGCGTTTGAAGATTGGTTGGAAAATTTCGGATATGAGCAGGCATTTTTAGATCATATGGGAGATGTGGCATTTAATATCTCTGCGCCGTTAGCTATGATCGAAGTTCAGGCAATTGATCTGTCAATCCTGGATGATGCAGAAGCACCGATTACAATCGGGTGCAAAGTTCCTGTGATCCTGCAAAAGAACGCAGAACCGGTCATTTTAACCGTGAATGAAATCCAGCTCCGGCTAGATGATCCGACACAGAACACAATCACGCTTGGCGGTACGATCAAGACACTAACCAATAAATTTTTATAATGCCTGCAAGGGGGTGAAATAATGGCAGATTATACGCTGTCCGCAAAAGTAACGGCTGAAATTTCGGGATTCCAGAAAAATATGAAATCCGCCTTGAAATCTTTGGAATCTTTTTCAAAAGCCTGTAGCAATATCGGCGAAACATTGCAGGATTTCGGGGACGGTCTTACTGGTCTGGGCAAGAAACTAGCCGCCATTGAGACGGCAATCGGTGGGCTTGCTCTTAGTGGGGTTTCAGAATGCGTCAAGGAATTTGCGACATTTGAGGATGAGATCACCAGAGTAGGTGCATTAGCAAAGGCAACACCGGAAGAGCTTGAAAAAATCAGCGAAAAAGCCAAGGAAATGGGTGCAACTACCCGTTATACATCCAAGCAAGCCGCCGAAGCAATGGAATATATGGCAATGGCAGGATGGAAATACGAGAAAATCACTGCCGGCATTGAACCAGTCATGCACCTTGCAACGGCAGCAGGCGAAGACCTGGCTGAAGTTTCAGATATCGTCACGGATGGACTGACAGAATTCGGCATGGGCGCAGGAGAGGCGGAACGTTTTACAGATGTCCTGGCGGCAGCAGCTACCAGTGCCAACACCAATGTCCATATGATGGGGGAATCCCTGAAATATGCTGGTACAATAGCCGGTGCTATGGGCTATAATATTGAAGATATTTCTGTCGCATTGGGATTAATGGGCAACAGTGCCGTTAAATCCGGACAGGCAGGCACATATCTTCGTGGCATTATTTCAGAACTTTTGGGACCGTCAGAAGCCGCCGCTGCCCTTATGGAAGAATATCAAATTTCTTTGCAGGATAATGAGGGTAATGCCAAAAGTTTTGCAGAAGTTATGTTGAATCTCAGACAGGCATTTTC
>CAMWWG010000072.1 GCA_947177935.1 uncultured Ruminococcus sp.
AGAGTCCTGGGCTATCCCTATCCGGGGGGCATACAGATTGACAAGGCATCTCAGATTGGCGACAGTACAAAATACAAGCTCCCACGTCCGAAAGTTGCCGGGAGCGTCCTGGATTGCAGTTTTTCCGGATTGAAAACAGCTGTTATCAATACCGTTCATCATGCGCAACAGACCGGAGAAGAGATCGACGCACCGTCCATGGCGGCAAGTCTGCAACGGACAGTTGCGGAAATCCTCACAGAGAAAACAGAAATTGCCGCTGAAATGACTGGTTACAGGACAATCGCAATAGCAGGGGGTGTGTCCGCCAATTCCGGCTTACGGGATGCCATGCAGAAAATGTGTCAGTCGCACGGCTACACGCTGTATGCGCCGCCGTTGTCACTATGCGGAGACAATGCCGCTATGATTGCCTGTCAGGGATCTTATAATTATCTGGCAGGGATTACAGCAGATGAGAGTCTGAATGCGTATGCTTCCGGGACACCAATCGGAGAAATGAAGATTTCATAAAGGAAGTGAGTGGCATGTGTGAGATCATGGAAGAACTGAAAAGGGATTCTATCCGGGAAAGTCAAACGGCAATTGCACAGAACATGCTTGCAGAGGGGACATTCACGCTTGATCTGATTGCAAGGATTACCAAGCTGATGGTCGAGGAAGTGCAGGCACTCTCTGAGGGCAGACAGATTTAAAAGAGAATGAAACAAGAAATCCCCCTGGGATGGTAACATTCCGGGGGGATTTTTTTTGATGTTATATTTATTATTATAAGGAGGTTTTCGCAATGAAAACAAGAAAAGTCAAGGGCTTTACCCTTGTCGAGCTGATCGTTGTCATCGCCATCATCGGCGTACTGGCAGCAATCCTCGTACCGTCCATGCTGGGATATGTGAAGAAGTCCAAGGTTTCCGCTATGAACTCCAACGCAAAGAGCCTGTATGATGCAGTTGCTACTTCTTTGGTAGAAATGGACTCTGAGGGACTTGTTCTTACTGCTGCATCAGGTGCAAATAAGGACTATACAGGTGCAACCTATAAGAAAGGCACTACTATTCCTACTTCAAATCCTAGCTCTATCGCTGATGAGGCTAATCTTCAGTACAAGATTGCCCAGTATTTTGCAGGTGTAAATTCACTCGCTGATTATAGTTTTACGGTTAAGGATATGGCTGTTGTTGGTGCATTTTGCAGTGATGGTGTTTACAAGGGCGGTCACCCGACAGGCTCTACAACAGATAACTATGCAACCTTTACATTGGCAATGGCTTGTGGTACTACTACTCCTGCTGCTCCTGCTAGTCCGTGACAACATTGTTGTTAACAAAAATATAAAAGATACAGCTCTCGGAAAAATAGAATCCGGGAGCTGTTTTTTTGTGCCATTTAAAAATTTCGTAAGAAAATTAGAAAGCAGTTGTGCCATCAACAGCATATTTCAATGCGTTCTTAACATCAGCAGCAGCAAAAGTAGATTTGCTAGCATTGTCTGTTGTTGCTGTCTTTGGATAAGTACCTACATAAGCACCGTCAAAAGTTACAGCACCAGTACCAGCAGAACTTACTACTGAGAAACCAACAGCACTCAATTCTGTAATGCCATTAAAGTAATTATAAACTTTCCACCAGATATAATCATTTACTACCGCACCGCCTGTAATATCAGATGCTGTAACGTCAGCAGCAGCAGGAGCGGTAGCTGGTGCTTGATATTTACCAGCAATAGTGTAATCACCAGCTCCAATTGTATGACCTTCGGAATCAATTTCTACAATAGAAGTAGCAACTGCATCATACAGGCTCTTTGCGTTGGAGTTAGCAGCGGACACCTTGGACTTCTTCACATATCCCAGCATGGACGGCACGAGAATCGCTGCCAGTACGCCGATGATGGCGATAACAACGATCAGCTCAACCAGGGTAAAACCCTTGACTTTTCTTGTTTTCATTGCGAAAACCTCCTTATAATAATAAATAAAATATTTTGCAATGCACCTGATCTGCACTGCAACCTGGGAATTCACCGCATATTCCGTGCCGGTGTTTTCCTTACAAATATAGTATAGCACACAGGAAAAGTTTTGTCAATAGATTTCTAAAAAAAAAACAAACTATGAACGAATTTTTACGAAAGTGAATTTGAAAACGTTTTAGGTATCCCTTTTTTCGTCAATTTGCACAAAAAATATAAAAACAGCATGTATTTTGTTTCGCTAGCAATATCGGCGTAAATTAGAAAAATCCAGAAAAATTCGTTAATCATTTAGACATATATTCCAGCCAGTAAATTGCTGAAATCCCCTGTTTGCGTCGTTATTCTCCGTCATGATTTGTACACATCTAACGATCCGCCGTCCCATTTCGTTCATAATTTCAAAATCTTTCTGAAATATTTTTTTCATCATCTGTCCATAATTTGAATTGCCTGAAATCATCCTCTATCTGTCCCCCGGAGGATGATTTCTGTTTGCTTTCTATGCTATGATTATTTCTGCTTTTCAGCAAAAAAATTTTTTCAGAAAGGATGGTACTTTTATGTATCAGAATTATCAGAAAGGCGAAATCATCACTTACAGGGCATGGCTCAGTATATGGTTGCCCACCAAAGGAGAATACATCCGGGAATCTACACTTGCCAACTATCAGCAGGCAGTCAGCAAACACATCCTTCCGGCGCTCGGAGATCTTTCCCTTGCCGAACTCACAGAACAGAAAGTGCAGGAAACTGTCCTGTTCTGGCTCAAAGAGGGACGCTGTGACGGACAGGGGGGACTTTCTGAACGCACTGTCCGGGGCATGGTCACATTCATCAAGCTCAGTCTGAAATCCGCCGCCAAAGCAGGATACATCTCCAGAAAAGATTTTGACATCCTGTTTCCGACACAGAATCCGACAGAACAGGTGCAGACGTTCAGCAAACAGGAACAGGCAATTTTGACACAGTACATCTATCTGCACCTGACACCGAAAAATCTCGGCATTCTGTTGTGTATGCACACAGGTTTGCGAATTGGTGAATTATGTGCCTTGCAATGGAAAGATATTCACCTCGAATCTCGGACAATCACGGTCAGTAAGACACTGCAAAGAATTTTTCTACAAGATACATCTGGCAAGCCCAGTACAAAAATCACAATCACACCGCCGAAAACAAGACATTCCGTCCGGGTAATCCCCATTTCAAGTTTATTATATCCGGTCTTGAAACATGTCCAGCCGAAAAATCCGGAAATTTATTTGCTTACCGGAAAAACATCCTGGACAGAACCGAGAACCTATCGGGATTATTACAATCGTTTGCTAAAGAAATTGGAAATTCCGCATGTGAATTTCCATGGACTGCGGCATACATTTGCAACAAGATTAATCGAAAACGGAGCAGACTACAAGACAGTAAGTGAATTGTTAGGACATGCGTCCGTAACTATCACAATGAATCTGTATGTCCATTCACAAATGGAACAGAAACGCAAAGCTGTGGAACTGTTGAATTTTTACTTCTAATTCTAATACTCCTTATGTTATTATTATAAGGAGGTTTTCGCAATGAAAACAAGAAAACTCAAGGGGTTTACCCTGGTTGAGCTGATCGTTGTTATCGCCATTATCGGCGTACTGGCAGCGATTCTCGTACCGTCCATGCTGGGCTATGTCAAGAAGTCCAAGGTATCCGCTATGAACTCCAACGCAAAGTCTCTGTACGATGCAGTTGCTACTTCTCTGGTAGAGTTGGATTCCGAAGGAAATAAAGCAGCTGGTGATAAAACAACCCCCGGTGTTTATGCTCTTACTGCTAAGTATGCGGCACCTGCTACGGCACCTGCAGCACCTGCTGCGGCAACGGGTGTTACAGCAGAAGTTGCTGCAGCTCCAACCAACGCTAGTGCATATATTTGGTGGAAAGTATATAATTACTTCAATGGTATCAAAGATTTGACAAGTGTTGGTTTCAGAGTAGAGAGCATGGCTTGCACTGGTGCAGCTTGCAGTGATGGCGTTTACATGGGCACTTATCCGAAGACTACAACAACAGACAACGCTACTAGAGTACTTGCAGTTTCTAAAGACGTGCTTACGTATTCTACTACTGGTACAGACACTGACCTCAAATAAAAATATTCAAAATATGAATAAAAAATCCTCCCTTTTCGGGGGGATTTTCGTTATTAAAAGGACTAGAAACAGCTCCCAGGATTGCACACGATCCAGGAGCTGTTTTCTATGATTAATTAGTATTAGTATTCAATTCCAAGCCGGGCAGAAATCCCGTTCTGATAAGGATGTTTGATGGCTTTGATTTCGCTGACATAATCGGCAATATCCATAAATTTCTGTTCCGGGTTGCGTCCGGTCAGCACAAGTTCTATTTCGTCCGGACAGGTGAATACAAGCCGGTTGGCAAGTTTTTTATCCAATAAATTAGAATGATACGCATGAAAGAATTCATCTAGGATCAGCATCTGTATCGTTCCGGTGTTAATCTGGTCAAGCGTCTCCCGGAGCATTCTGTTGTGGTCTTCCGTGAGTGCCATTTTTTCCGTGTCATTCATCCGGAACGTGAACCCGTAATTTTTTTGACAGCGCATGACAGAAATTTCCGGAATTCTGGATAGGATGTCTAATTCTGATGTATGACCGCCTTTGAGAAACTGGACAAACCGGATGTGCATACCACTCCCGGCGGCACGGACAGCCAAACCAATGGCGGCAGTTGTTTTTCCCTTGCCATCACCGCAATAGATCTGAATCATAAAAATTTCTCCTGATCCCTGCCTTTGTAAGTCAAAAACAGCCCGATTGTCAGCATGACAGACCCCGCACCGATAACAGCGCTTGTGCCGACCATGCCCCAGAATCTTCGCCGGCGGAGTCTCCGGGATAATGTTTCGCAGAGCCGTTTTTCTGTTTCCGACAGATCGGAGCAATCCGGCGGGAGCTGTTCCGGGATTTTTTCCGGGAAAATCTGTATCTTGTCCGCAGATTTGTGTTTCTGTAATGCCTGAAATTCTCGGTAATACTTCCGGCACTGTGTACAGGTTTTCAGATGTGACCGGATGGCATCCGCCGTTTCCGGACTCACAAGATTTTCATGATACAATTCCGCAAGATCCTTTGCAAAATTACATGTCATATTCATTCTGAATCGCCTCCAGCATCATTTTTTTTGCCCGATAATAAATTACTCTGGCAGAGTTTTCACTGATATGCAGTGCACTGCCGATCTGAGCATAACTCATTTCGGCGTAAATGCGCAGGATCATGACATCCTGGTATTTTTTCGGGAGAGACAGGAGAATTTTCTTGGCGGATTCCGCCATCAGCTGTCGTTCTATCGTATCTTCGAGTTGTTCACCGGAATCACTGGTAAATGCAGAAATTGTTTCTGTGCTGACTGTTTCCAGTGCATGTTTATTTTTCCGTAAATAGCGGTAATAAGTATGTTTGCCGATCGAGGCAAGCCATGTAAAGACATCACTGTCGCCACGGAATCTGTGAAACGAGATGAACGCCTGATAGAATGTTTCCTGCGTGAGTTCTTCGGCAAGATCCCTGCTTTGTGTCAATTTAAAAAGAAACGCATAGATTCGGGGAAAATATTCCCGATATAAGACTTCAAATTCATGATTCATGAGCGGAAACACCTCGGCTTTCCGGACTGCATAGATTTTTCGTTAAATTTTACATGCTATTTTAAATAATTTATCAGTTTATGTCAGCCTATACAAAGTTAGTCTCAGAAAATCTGAAAATATTACAAGAAAAGCAATGAT
>CAMWWG010000073.1 GCA_947177935.1 uncultured Ruminococcus sp.
TTATATCAGAATCACATCAAGCCGGTTCATAGTCACCCGGTTCCGTACATGACCATATCCGGGAGCGGAATGCTGGAAGTTTTTCAGCCGGATGAAATTTTAATCCGGGAAGAATGTGGCGTTTCCAGAACTGTGGATGCCTTGATTGGAATGAGTCCGCAGGCAGACCGGAAAGCGATATTTCATCCGAAATTATTAAATTATTAATGATAATTTAATTTTAAATTTTTATGCAGGGGGCTGTCTTATGCAGATTTTTCAGAAATTTTTCGCATTCCTTCGGAAATTGTTGCACCCGGAAGTCCATTACATCAGCGGTGCGGACACGTTGCCGCCGCCGCTTTCCAGGGAAGAAGAATCCGCCGTGTTCGTCCGGCTTTCCGCCGGTGATCCTCAGGCAAGGGAAATGCTGATTGTTCACAATCTCCGGCTTGTAGTCTATATTGCGAAAAAATTTGAAAGTTCAGGCGTCTGCCTGGAAGATTTAATTTCCATCGGGACAATTGGACTGATTAAAGCCGTGGGGACGTTCTGTCCGGACAAGAACATCAAGCTTGCGACATACGCATCCCGGTGCATTGAGAATGAAATTCTCATGTTTCTCCGGAAATCCGTCCAGTACAAAGGGGAAGTTTCAATTGATGAACCGTTGAATGTGGACTGGGACGGGAACGAGTTATTATTATCTGATGTTTTAGGAACGGATGATGATATTGTCAGCCGTGGAATTGAGTGGGAGGCGGAACGGGAAATGCTCTATGCCGCTGTCAATTCCCTGCCGGCAAGGGAACGAGAAATTATGGAGTTGCGCTTCGGACTGAACGGACGCAGGGAGTGTACACAAAAAGAAGTGGCGGAGAAAATCGGAATTTCGCAGTCTTACATTTCCAGACTGGAGAAAAAAATCATCCGGAAATTAAGGGTTGTCCTGGAAGAACAAGTGTAAACCAGCTACAAAGCAGAGCCGACAGCGCAGGCTTATACAGCAGAAGAAGAAAAACACGCTTGAATAAAAAACAGCAAGGAGAGTGTTCTCCTTGCTGCCGTGATGTATATCTGAAAATGCAAATTAAAGTTTCTGTCTATCATAATAAACTAACAAGACCTGCTAAAGTAAAAATACAGCCAAAAAGTAGGGCAAGTCGGCTAAGTGCACCATAATCATAATATCCCTGTACGACTTTTGTTATATTTTCAGGATTATCTTTTTCAACGAAAACAGGAACTTTTACACCCTGTTTTTTTACACCAAGAGGAAAAGACTTGTAGCTGAAAGTATGAAAAAACTTTTCTTTTTTGTAAGTATATTCTATGGTAAGTTGGTCAGTATCAGGGTCAATCATTACCATTTTGCCCTGACACAGAGTTTGTCCATTAACGGTTATTCCAATACACCACCATATTCTGAATGCGATAAAAGCGATTCCTACCAATAAAACTGTGATTGACATTATTTACCTCCGATATTATGATTAGCTATCTAATTTCATAGAAAGTGTCCAATATTTGATTCTTGTATATCATTATACGGCATCATCCCCAAAAAGTCAAGCGTTTATTGGCGATTAATCAGGGCGTAACCACATGAAATTTTGCACAAATTTTCAGTATTTTTTCATGCGGTTGCCCTGGCAATCCTGAGAAATCTCTTGACAAATCCGGAATTATATGTTACATTATAATAAGCAGGGTTGCAAAAAATCCTGCTTATTATTTATTATATAATTAATAATTATTAAAATTTGCAGGAGTTTTTTGCATGAAGAAATCAGATAAAAAATTAAAATATTTCAGAATTTTTGCCTGCGTGCTGACGGTTCTGCTTTCTTTGTCTGTCGGATTCACCGGATGTGCAAATTCTAAGCAGGAAATTAACATGACGGAAGATGAGCTTCCCTATGGAGCAACCATGCGCTCAGATAAGAATAGTTTTTCCGTTCCTGTGACGTATGACAGGCGTTTTGTCAGTGAAGAACAGATTGCGGTTGTGGCAGATTATTTTGCGGCAATCCAGAACCAGGATCAGGAACTGTATCTTGCCAGCGCTCTGCCGATTTACACAGATTATCAGATTCATAAAGTTTATTCCTATCAGGATGTTGGGGAACTTGTTCAAGGACTGCATGAGGGAATTGCCGGACAGACAGGGGAAGATTTTGAATTCAATATGATTCTTGTGAATTCTTTTTCACAAGATACGACGTTCGGCAGATTGGAAGCGATTCTGGATTTATTAGATCATGTGGATGATCCGGACGCCGAATCCGGAGAGAAATTTTCTAAACGGATGCAGGGCGCATGGGCATTAGAATTAGAATGGAATCTGCTCTACGATCAGCAGTCCAGCTCCGGTACGGTAGAGAGTCAATGGGTCTATCTGTTCCAGGTGGATGATCAGTATTATTGCTGCATGTAATTTAAAAGAATTTTAAAAAAATTTTGGAGGGGAATTTTTATGCCAAGATTCTTTGCACAGCAGGCTGATCCGGATCAGATTGTTCTTACCGGAGAAGATGCACGGCATATCGGGTATTCTCTTAGGATGCGTCCGGGCGAGATGCTCATAGTCTGTTCCGGCGGTTTGGATTATCACTGTGAGATCACCAAAATTACAGAATCCGAAGTATTTCTCCATCCTGTCCGGATTGTTCCCTGTGCGTCTGAACCGGATATTTTCGTGACGTTATATCAGGCAATTCCAAAACAGGACAAATTAGCAGAGATTATCCAGAAATCTGTGGAACTGGGTGTTTTCCGGATTGTCCCCGTCCTGACTTCAAGATGTGTTTCCAGACCATCCCAGGCGGATTTTGAAAAAAAACGTCAGAGATTACAAAAAATTGCACTCTCTGCGGCAAAGCAGTCCGGCAGAGGGATTATCCCGGAAGTCGGATCATTGCTGACCTGGAAAGATATGCTACGGGATTGTGAAACACAGGATCTGAATCTGATGCTATACGAACAGCCCGGCGGGATGTCGTTCCGGGATGCTTTGGGACATCCGGCATCCGGGGCTAGAATTTCCCTGTTTGTCGGGAGCGAAGGCGGCATTTCTCCGGAGGAATCCGAGGCAGTCATTTCGGCAGGATTCCGCCCGATATGGCTCGGCAGCCGGATTCTCCGCTGTGAGACAGCACCGACGGCGGCGTTGTCCATCCTGATGCATCTGACAGGGAACATGTAGTTTTAAAATTATGTGAAATTTTTCTGAAATTTATAAATTACTATTGAATTTTTTCTCAGACTATGCTATAATAAACTTGCAGAGAACCGCAGATACTCTGCTGTAGATTATTTGCAGATTATTTTATCAATTCTGCGGAGAAAGAGGAGTTCCTATGAAAAATTTAAAACTCATCGGCATTATTGTCACCACCGCTGTTGCCACAGCGACAGCCGTTCTGCTTGTGTTGCAGAGAAGCCGTAAAAAGAACAGAATGCGGTTTGACAGCAGTGATTTTGATGATGATGATTTCTTGAATGACGTTTATAACTGCAATCCGGATGACCTGGATGTAGAATTTCCGGCATCCGAAGAAGAACCGGAAGAATCAAAAGAAACAGAGGATGCACTTGAAGAGATGGCTGAAACAGCGGACGAAGTTGTGGAAGAAGTTAAAGATATCATCTCTGAAACTGCTGAAAAGGCAGCGGATGCAATTGACGAACTGCTCAGTGATGCAGACGCCGCACTGGATGCAGAGCCGGAAACGGATACAGAAGCAAAACCGGATTTTGAGTAAAAAATAATAATTTACTGACAAATAAAAAATCCCTGACAGCCGTTGCATTTTTTTGCAGTCTGTCAGGGTTAATTTTTTTATGAAATTAAAAATTATTCCCGTTCCATCCCCAGTCCGGTGTACCAAAATAACTGATGTAGATCCGGTTCTGCGGAATGTTTAGTTCAGATTCTATCAATTTGCAGATCTTTGCCGTTAATGTTTCCGATGCCGGAGCAGAAACAGCGCCGCAGATCTGGACTTGAATCATTGCTGCCGGAGCGTCCGATCCCTGGTAATAGAGAATGGCATCTGGTTCAATGGCAACCATCAGCCAGTGTTCGGATTTTCCGGGAAGTGCGGTAATTGCCTGTCCAAGACCGGATTTGACAGCTTCCTGCTGTGCCTTGGAAACAGGCTGATTGGTTTTCACGTTGATGAATGGCATAAAAATTCCTCCTGTATAAAAATAAATTTTAATTATAATTTATGATAGATTTTTTTATTTATGATTTTTTCTTGTGCTCCGCCTGTTTCAGTGTTCTGCTTGTGGAACTGCAAAGTTTTTTGATTGTGTGTTCCGGGAATGTTGATAAGAACAGATAGGCATGATCTCTCGCATCCTGAGACGGCAGGCGGAGAATCTTCCGGAAGAACAGATAGATAAGATCATAATCTGCATTGCACTGTTCGGCAAATTCCCGTCCCTTAGGTGTCAGCCGGACGGATTCACAATAATCCGAATAAACAAGCTCCATGCTGACCATACATTTCATCATTTTGCTGACGCTCGGACGAGTCACACCGAGATTCCGGGCGATGTCCGCACAACGGATTCTGGCATGTTCCCGTTCCAGATGATAGATACAAAGCAGATAACGACACTGACTGGCGCAGATTTTCATAGACTTCACTTCTTTTCTGAAATTGATTTAGATTTATTTTTATTTTATTTTATTTTATTATCTTAATCATAGCATGAAATCCGGAAATTGTCAAGAAATTTCAGGAATTTTCAGATTTTTTTCTGAAATCCCCGATTAATCATTGATTTTTCAGAAACAATCTGCTATAATTAATACTAGGAATCTTTTAAAATCATTTTTGGCAGGAGGACTGTATTATGATAACGAAAACAGAAGGCTTTTTTGATATGCTCCGTGCAAAACGTGTCGCATTTATCGGCACAGGCGTCAGCCACACGGAATTAATCCGGAAATTCCGGCAGAAAGAAATTCATATCACTGTCTGTGACAAGCGAAGTGCCGACAAATTCCAGGATGTCTATGACGAATTGTCCGGGCTTGGCGTGGAATTCATCCTGGGGGAACAGTATCTGGATTCTCTGACGGATTTTGATATTGTATTCCGGACGCCCGGCATGTACTACAATCACCCGGCACTTGTGAAAGCCAGGCAGGCAGGCGTTGTGATTACTTCGGAAATGGAAGTCTTTTTTGATTTATGTCCCTGTCAGATCTATGCTGTGACGGGATCGGACGGAAAATCCACATCCACGACGTTGCTTGCGGAGATTCTCCAGGCATCCGGAAAGAAAGTTTACAAAGGCGGCAACATCGGCAAGGCATTGCTGCCATTGATTGAAGAAATCACAGAACAGGATGTTGCTGTCGTCGAATTATCCAGTTTTCAGTTAATTTCTATGCGAAAATCTCCTGATGTCGCACTGATTACCAATATCACACCCAATCACCTGGACGTCCATGGCACAATGGAAGAATATACAGAAGCAAAAATCAATTTAATCCGGCATCAGAACGCATTTTCCAGAACGGTTCTGAATTATGATAATCCGGGAACAAGAGAATTGCAGAATTTTGTCCGGGGGAAATTAAATTGGTTCACACGGCAGGAAATCCCGGATCGTGGGGCATTTCTCCGGGATGACGACATGCTCTGTTATATTGAGAATCAGGAAATCATGCCCATTCTACACAAAGATCAGATCCGGATTCCGGGAATGCACAATGTAGAGAATTTTCTTGGCGTGATTGCGGCATTATGGGGCAATGTAGAGATTG
>CAMWWG010000074.1 GCA_947177935.1 uncultured Ruminococcus sp.
AGGCATTTTGGGACTGTTCTTCCTTGACATCTATCACAATCCCGGATAGTGTCACAAAAATTGGAGATAGTGTATTTTCCCACTGTACTGCCTTGGAATCTATCACGATTCCCGATAGTATCACAAAAATTGGAGAAAGTGCGTTTTATGGATGTTCTTCTTTGACATCTGTCAAACTCTCGAATCATATCACAAGTATTGAAAAAAAAGCATTTTCCAACTGTACTGCCTTAGAATTTATTACGATTCCAGAAAGTGTCAAAAGTATTGGAGAAAATGCATTTTCCAGTTGTTCTGCCTTGGAATTTATCACAATCCCGGAGAGTGTCAAAAGTATCGGAGGTTGGGCATTTTCGAACTGTTCTTCTTTGGAATCTATCACAATCCTGAATGCAGACTGTGAAATTTATAATGCTGATTATTATTTTGGTGAATGGACAATCAGCGACACAGCAGTGATCTATGGCTATCCAGGTTCTACTGCACGGGCATATGCAATAAAATATAAACGGAAATTTGTCGCACTGGATGAGAATCAGGATATCACAGATCAAGAAATTCTCTGGGGCGATGCGAATGATGACGGCACAGTCGATATCAGCGACGTTGTCCTGATGAATCGTGTCTATGTTGGTGTGGATGAGATTAACGCTGAGGGTCTGAAAAACGCTGACGTTGACCAGAGTGGCAAAATCGAATTAGCCGACTCCATGAACATCCTCAAACTCCTGGTGCATTTACTGGAATCGTCTGATTTTCCGATTCAGGCGTAATCTGAATTGCAACACAGAAACCGAAAATCTGGGTTATTGCCATAATCCGGATTTTTTTGTATTTTTCCGGAATCCGGATTGACAAATGTCCGTTTTTGTGGTAAAATTTCTATAGGTGTGTGTTATTTTTTCAGGGGAGGGATTTTAAAAATTTTATGGATTATTTTTCGATTATGGGCGACTCCATCAGTACGTTTGTCGGTTCTCAGCCGAAAAACTACAATATCTATTATGACTATGAAAATCTGAAAAAAAACGCCATGCGCTCCCTTGCCGATGTCTGGTGGTCAAAAGTCATTTCCCATTTCCGGGGAACACTCTGCCTGAATAATTCCTTTGCCGGAAGCTGTGTCGCCGGAAAACGCTTTCCCTCCGGTAACTGCGTCCAGAGGACGGAACTGCTCCATAACGGAGAGTATGCGCCGGAATATATTTTAATTTATATGGGCATTAAAGATTTCGGCAGGGGCGTACCGATCCGGGGACGGAATTTTTTCCGGAAGAATCCGATCTATTTTGAGGATGCCTATACGCTGATGCTCCGGCGGATCAAATGGAATTATCCCAGTTCCGTGGTTATCTGCGGTACAGTCGCCAGAACTTACCATGCCAGAATTCCAAACTGGAAGTTTCCGGAGAAATTCCAGGGGATTGCTCTGGAAGAATATAATGAGACCATCCGGCTTGTCGCAGAAAAACAGAAATGTCCTGTAGCGGATCTGTCAGCGAAAAAAATTTACTATGAAACACTGGACGGAACGCACCCCACGTTAATCGGACATGAAGAACTTGCGCAGGGATGGATGGCATGTCTGCATGATATTTTATAATATATTTAAAATATTGCGAAGAAAGGGTTTTACTATGATTTTATTGGATGAATTAAGAGTTGAAATGAACGGCTACCGAAAAGAAGTCGACGAACTCGGCGAAGTGCTGGATATTAAAAACGCACAGCAGGAAGTGAAAACATTGCAGGAGCAGGCAGCACAGGAGGGATTCTGGGATGACCTGGAAAATTCTCAGAAAGTGCTCCAGAAAACCAAACAGCTTGAAAACAAGATTGCCGATTATCAGAAAATTCAGCAGCGTCTGGAGGATATCCTGACAATGATTGAAATGTGCATGGAAGAACCGGACGAAGACATGCAGAATGAAATTGTCGCAGACATTGCCGGATTCAAGCAGGATTTAGAGGCGAAGAATCTGGAAACGCTCCTGTCCGGTGAGTATGATTCCCGGAATGCCATTTTAACATTCCACGCAGGCGCAGGCGGTACAGAGGCGCAGGACTGGGCAGAAATGCTCTATCGGATGTACAACCGCTGGGCGGAACGCCATAACTTCAAGGTGGAACTGCTGGACTATCTGGACGGCGAGGAGGCAGGTCTGAAAAGTGCCTGTATCATGGTATCCGGCGAGAATGCCTATGGCTATCTCAAATCGGAAGCCGGCGTGCACCGGCTTGTCCGGGTGTCTCCGTTTGACGCATCCGGACGGCGGCACACATCCTTTGCGGCACTGGAAGTCATGCCGGAAATTGATGAGAGCATCAGCGTGGACATCCGACCGGAGGACATTGAAACGGAATTTTACCGTGCGAGCGGTGCAGGCGGACAGAAAGTCAACAAGACCAGCTCCGCTGTCCGGCTGATTCACAAGCCCACGGGATTGGTTGCATCCTGCCAGACGCAGAGAAGTCAGTACCAGAACAAAGATTATGCAATGAAAATGCTGATTTCCAAGCTTGTGGAAATCAAAGAGCGGGAACACCTTGAAAAAATTTCGGATATTAAGGGCGTTCAGAAAGAAATCGGCTGGGGCGCACAGATCCGTTCTTATGTGTTCATGCCGTACACACTGGCGAAAGATCACCGGACGAATTTTGAAAATGGCAATATCAATGCTGTGATGGACGGCGATTTAGACGGCTTTATTCATGCCTATCTGAAATCACTTTCCCATGGTACACTGGAAACAAATTAAAAATTCAAGATTAAAAATAATCAGGAAAAAATGCCTGCACACAAGTGCAGGTATTTTTATAAAAGTGAACAAAAAAAGCTGTTGAATTTCTACCTATTTCATCAAAAAGATAATTGACATTTTCAGGAAATTGTGCTATACTATAAATAGTGGAGAAGATTTTTCTCTCCATTAAAATTTTATTAAAAAAGGAGTATTGATGCGTTATGCAGAAAATCAAAAAGCTTGTTTCTGTCCTTGCGGCTGGAGTAATGCTTACATCTATGGCAGGACTCTCGGCGAATGCTACAGATGAGACAACAGCTGTGACAATGGAGAGTGTACTTGAGGAATTGAATGCCGGCACACTCACAATCGAACAGGCGGAGGAGATGCTTTCTGTGGGGCAGGTTCGCAGTGCGCCATTTTACTATGTTCCATATGACACCTATCTTGAAAATGCGCTTTCAACTTCACCGCATTATTTAGCTGTTGTTCCTAAACAAGGGACTACATTTGAATCAAGTTTAAACATATCCTTTTATCTCAACGCTAATATTGTTGAATCCACGCCAACAGCAAGTAACCTCATACTTGGAAAACGTTATGTAGGTCATGCTTCCGTTAAGTCAGTAACCCCCGGTAAGAATTCAAATGGTTACAGAGAATTTATAGCAAATGTCTCATTTCCTGAGAAATGCTCAATAGATTATGCGCTTTTCACATATGAGCTTCCTTTCAGCAATGCAATAGCTTCAGAATACGATTTTGATAGGTATACAAGCTGGCGTGGAATCCCCTCATCAGATATTTATACTGGTGATGATAGCATAACTTTCAAAAAATGCGTCTACTCCATGGGAGATGTAGATCGTGATGGGGATGTGGATAAAGACGATCAACAGAAAATCGGGGATTTTGTTGTAGGTTTAGGAAGAAACGATCCTAATAGAACTACTGAGGAAAGTTATTATGATGCTATGGCTTTTCGGCTTGCGGCAGATATTGATGGAAGTGGCATGGTTGAGTTTTCGGATGTTGTGGCAGTCACTAAATACTTCAATAATGGGAAGTGATCTTCATGAAAAAATCATTAATATCTCTGACAGCGTTTCTTCTGGCGGCGGCAAATCTTTCAAGCATTGCCGCTTCTGCCTATGTGCCAAGTTTTAAGAAATTCAGTGAGGACGCCCGGTTTGTTACGTATGATGGTCTGGAATATGTGCTTGAAAATGACCAGGCAAAAATCATTGGCGCAACCAATACAAGCGTTACGTCTGTTACCATTCCTGCTGAAATTGAGGGACTGCCTGTTGATTATCCTTATTTTAACTGTTTTCAGGATTGTCCGAATCTGACAGAAATTCTGGTAGATCCGGAAAATAAAAATTTTGAAAGCATTGACGGTGTCCTGTTCCGAAAAGACTGGAATTCATTGTGTATTTATCCTTGCGCCCGTGAGGGAGATGTCTACGTTTTGCCGGATGGTATATCCAAGATAGAGTCAAACGCTTTTAGTTGTTGTACAAATATAAAAGAAATTACAATGCCTAGCAATGTATATATTGGTAACAAAGCATTTGAAGATTCTTCTCTGGAAACATTCACAAATCCGATTCTTATGAGAACCGGTGGTGGAATTGACGGATGTCGGCAATTAAAAGAATTAAATTGGGCAGATTCGAGCGGAATGAACTTACCACCTAAACTAATTGGACTCACATTAGATAGATTTCAGAATTTAGAGTCTCTCATTGTTCCTGAAAATTATACTTCTGTGGATGCATATGTCCTGCTTTCTAACTGTCCGAATCTAAAACAAGTTGTACTGCCCAGTGGTGATTATGGACAGGGGATTGTATTACGCAACTGTAAAAATCTGGAGTCTTTTTCCATGTCGGCTTCTGTCATCGATGAAAAGTTTCATCTGTATGGCTGCGACAAAATAACTTCCCTGGATTTATCAGATATTACAATTGACAGATCAGGTTTGGATTTTGGATTCTATGTTGAAAATTGTGCCACACTGGAAGATGTACAGTTACCGGATGCGATTGATTACGAAATAGAAAACTGTCCGAACATTTCTTCACTCTCTTTTGATTCCGAAAGAGTTCCGTATCTCAAGTTAGGAAATGGGAACACTGGTCTAAAAGATTTGTATTTTTATAATAAAGATGTGCGGTCTGGTAATATCAAGGTTCTGGATTCGGAATATACAAACAGTTTCCAAGATCTGGCTGACATGGACATTACTATTCATTGCCGGAGAGCTAGCAAAATGTTACAAGAAGAATGCGAACAGTACGGCGTGCCTTATGTCATTCTTGAAGATGAAATTACTCCCGGCGACACGACCGGCGACGGTGAACTAGATATCCGGGATGTCATCATGACCAACAGAATTTATGTCGGCGTGGAAAAAAGCAAACCCTCCCGGATCGTAGGCGGCGACCTTGACGGCAGCGGCAAACTGGATTTGTCAGATTCCATGCAAATTCTGCGGAAACTGGTCGGGCTTGACTCTTAAAAAATTAAAAAAAGTCCTCTGTGCAGACAGGGGACTTTTTTGTTTTTAATTTTTAATTCCTAAAATTTAACTTTTCATCCGCTTTTTGAAACAAAGCGACGCCAGTAATCCGGCAAGGAGTGCCGCTGTAATCCCCCCGGCGGCGGCGCTCATCCCACCGGATAAGATTCCCAGTGCGCCTTTTTCCGCCACGGCATCCCTTACGCCCTGCGCCAGGAGATGTCCGAAACCTGTCAGGGGAACGGATGCCCCTGCGCCGGCGAATTCCACAAGCGGCTGATAAATCCCGACGGCGGACAGAATCACGCCTGTGATGACATAAGCCGTGAGGATTCTTGCCGGGGTTAATTTCGTATAATCAATGAATAATTGCCCGATGGCACAGATGACACCACCGACAAAAAAAGCTTTGATTAATTCCAGAATGATTTGCATTAAAT
>CAMWWG010000075.1 GCA_947177935.1 uncultured Ruminococcus sp.
ATAATAAATAAGGATTAAATTAATGTAAAATGCAGGTTAAATCCTAAAAACCTGCTCTCAAAGGAGGATGTTGGAAATGGCAGCACAGATTACAGCCATTGTAATTTTTGTGGCTATGTTTATCCTGATTATTCTGGATAAAATCGAAAAACATTATGTAACGCTCGGGTGCGGTCTGCTGACGCTTGTCGGCGTGTTCGGAATCTGCATGAGAGATGTGCAGGCAGTGTGGAACACAATTAATTTAAAAGCGTTCGCATCCATGGAATTCTGGCACACTAGCGGTGCAGAATCCGAATCCAGCGGCATCGACTGGGCAACGATCCTGTTTCTCGGCGGTATGATGATCATGGTGGAGGGCATGGCAAGAGTCGGATTCTTTAACTGGCTTTGCCGGCGGATTGCGAAAATGGTACATTATAAGACAATCCCCATATTCCTGGCATTCATGGTCATGTCATTTATTCTGGCAATGTTTATTGACTCGATTACGGTGATTTTATTCCTGGCATCGGTGACAATTGAATTGTCCAGATTGCTGAAATTCAATCCTGTGCCGATGATCATGTCGGAGATCTTCTGTGCGAACCTGGGAGGCTCTGCGACAATGTGCGGCGATCCGCCTAATATTATTATTGGATCTAACCTGCATTATTCATTTATGGATTTCCTGAGCAATACGGGTGTAGCGGCTTTGATTTCGTTTGTGTTTATTGTTGCCTATTTCTATTTGATTATGCGGAAAGAACTTGCCGGCGGTGGTGTCAGTAAGGAAGAAATCGCAAAAATGCCGTCTCCGGAAAGTTTTATTACAGACTGGACAGGTTTCTGGATCAGTTTAGTGATTTTCCTGTGTGCGGTTGTATTGTTAATTACACATAGCGCCACAGGCTTGACAGTTGCTTTTATTGGTGTTGTAATTGCATTGATTACACTGATTACATCTGCAAAACATATCCCGGAAATTCTTAAGGGCGTGGATTACAAAACATTGCTGTTCTTCACTGGGTTATTTATTGTTGTCGGCGGTCTGGAACAGACAGGTGTTCTGGAAATCATTGCGAATTTCATTAGTAAAGTCTGCGGCAGCAATTATTATCTCATGGTTGCCATTATTATCTGGGTATCCGGCATTGCAAGTGCGTTTGTGGATAACATCCCCTTTGCGGCAACTATGGTGCCGATCATCAAGGATCTGTCCGCCGGGAGCGATCCGTTGCTTGCAACGCTTGCCTGGTCTCTGGCAATGGGAACGGATGTCGGCGGTTCAGCGACACCAATCGGCGCATCTGCAAACGTTGTGGGTACTTCTGCGGCGGCAAAAGCCGGACATCCGATCGGCTGGGGTGAATACTGCAAGAAATTAGCACCGGCAACGCTGATCGTCTTACTTGTCAGCACGGTGTATATCTGCATCCGGTATGTAACGCAATTATAAAATTTTATCTAAATTTCTGAACTCAACATAAAATCCATTTCTTGTTGTTCCATTGGATCTCCTTTTCTGGTATAATTAAATTATCAAGAAAAGGAGGTTCACTTATATGAACACAAACAAGATTTATGCACAGTCACTGGCGAGTGAGTACGCACCAAAGGATACGTCAAAGATATTGAGACTCAAAAGGCTTGACGCAAAAGCAAAAATGCCTGCAACGGTATTCACTTATACATTCGGCATTATTTCCGCACTGATCATGGGTGTGGGGATGTGCCTTTCCATGAAAGTAATTGGTGACGGTTCTGTTGCTTTCATGGTTGTCGGGATCATCCTGGGTGTTTTGGGTATGATTGGTGCGGGTGTAAACTACCCTGTTTACAAAAAGAAACTGGAAAAAAGCAAACAGAAATATGCTTTTGAAATCATGGAGCTTGCGAAGGACATCGCAGAAAGTGAAGATTAAAATCAATACTTTGTGGAAGAAACTGACAAGTGATACTGTTTTCAGGTTACTTGTCGTTGTTTCTTTCAGTATGGGCTGGAATTTTCTGTACAGTTTATTTCAAGCAGTTCTTGCTTTCCTATACCAATCGCCATGGCATGTTACCTTGTTTGTATATTATATGATACTGGCTTTCATGCGTTTTAGTGTAATTTACTTAAAGAAAAGAAATCTCCTGAAATATAATGGAATTGCTATGCTTTTCCTTGCTGTTACCATGTCAGGAATTGTTTGTTTGAGTATTAGTGAAAGCAGAACTGCTGTTTATCATATAATTATTGTCATAACAATTGCAACATATACGTTTTATCAGACGACAATTTCAATTATCAATATCATAAAAGCACACAAAATGAAAAATAGTAAGCTGATTATTCTGCGTAATATCTCCGTTGCAAGCAGTGTTGGTTCTATGTTTTCCCTAGAATGCTCTATGCTTGGGACATTTGGCGATATCAGAACAAATTTCGCAAGAAATATGGAAATGATTTCCGGAGCATTTGCCGTGGGAATCATTCTATTTCTGGGTTTTTCCATGATAAAATACGGAAAAATGCAGAAAAATGTAAAAAGGACGGTGAAATAGTTGAATAAATCAGAGAGCAAATATTTTAATACAGCATTAAGAATGAATGAGGCGTTGCTTGCGATTCTGGAAAAGAAAGATTTTGAGTATATCACGATCAAGGAAATCTGTGAAAAAGCCGGCGTAAATCGTTCTACATTCTATCTGCACTATCAGAATACAAGAGAATTACTGGACGAGAGTATTATTACTATTAACAGAAAATTTTTTGATTATTTTAAAGAAATCTGCTCGAATTTTTCTGTCAGCCAGGAAATTAAAAACAACATGTCTGAAAATCTTGTTTTTATTGATGAAAAATACCTGAAGCCCTATCTTGAATTTGTCAGTGAACACCACAGACTATATAAAACGGCACTCTTAAAGCAATCTACATTTCAGACAGAGGAATCTTTCAATATACTGTTTGAGACGATTTTTAATCCGGTTCTTGCCTATTTTGAGTGTCCCGAAAGCGAGCGAATGTATGTGATAAAATTTTACATCAGCGGAATTATGGCAATTGTCACAGAATGGATTGAGAATGATTGCAACAAATCTATTGAGCAAATTATAAATATCATGAAAAAATGTATTTTTCCAGGTAATAATTTCCAGTGAATCCGGATCTCTCATGCAGGACAATCCTGAACAATCCTGCATGAGAGATTTTAATTTTTTAGATTCTGGATTCTGGTCGCTATTGACAAAGCTCCTGTAGATATGCTATAATTTAGAAAACAAATAAATTCAGAAAGGCGAGTGATTCACTATGAGCATGAGTAAACAATTATTGATTTCTGTGAGCCGTGAATTCGGCAGCGGCGGTCGTGAAATTGCGCACATTCTGGCAAAACGTTTTGATATTAATTATTATGACAGAAATTTGCTGGATGAAATTGCAGAAGAAAACTCATTCAATGCGGAAAAGCTCCGGAAATTTGACGAAAAGCCACGGAGATTATTTTTTTCCAGGACTTCCAGGGGTGAGACCAATTCTCCGGAGCTGATCGTTGCCAATTATCAGTTTGACTACTTAGTAAAGAAAGCCAATGAGGGAGAGTCTTTCGTTATCGTCGGCAGGTGTGCGGATGAGATTCTGTCCAGTTATGACGGCATTATCAAGTTATTTATTCTTGCGGATGAAGAATGCAAAATCAAGCGTATTGCGGAATCCCGGAATGTCAATCCGGATCAGGCAAAAAGTATTATGCACCGTCATGACAGAAAACGCAAGAGATATCATAATTATTACTGCACGATTAAATGGGGCGATTCCAGGGGATATGATCTGTCGATCAACACAAGCCGTCTGGGCATTGAGAAAACAGCGGACTTCCTGGAGCAGTACATCCGGGAAAGATTCGAGATTGAATCTTAATATTGATTATAATCTGCATCTGTTTCTATTGAAAAGAAACAGGTGCAGTTTTTTTATTTTTTTGATTTTTCTTGTAGCAAATTGCAGTTCTGTAAAGTATGACTAGTAAAAGGAGGGAAATTATGTGGAATCAACATAGAAATCAGGAACAAGAAACAATAATCCGTACTTATGCAGATGCAGTTTACAGATTGGCTTATTCTTATAGCCGGAACAGAGCGGATGCGGATGATATTTTTCAGGAAGTGTTTTTCAGATACTTGAAAAAACAGCCGGCATTTGAGAGTCCGGAACATGCAAAAGCATGGTTTCTTCGTGTAACAGCCAACTGTTCTAAAAGTTTTTTAACTTCTGCATGGAAACGGCATACCCAGCCACTGGAACAAGATATTATGATATTTGAACAGCCGGAAGAAAATCAACTTGACGAAGCGTTAAGGCAATTACCTGTTAAGTACAGGGAAGTTATTCACTTGTATTATTATGAGGGCTACCAGACAGACGAAATTGCAAAAATTCTGAAAAGAAAATCGTCCACGGTCAGGACACAGCTGACTCGTGCCAGGGAACAGCTTGCCAAAATCTTAAAGGAGGAAAATTTATGAAAGAAATTTATCAGAATATGAATGCACAGATTCAGCCTGATGAAAAGTTAATCCAGGAAGTTTTGAAAAAACAGGTCAGAAAAATGCATCCTGTCCGGAATACATTTGCTATTTTGGCTGCATGTGCTGTTTTCAGCATGGGAAGTGTTGCGGTTCTTGCACGGGCTGATGAAGATTTCAAAAATATGTTATATGAGATCTCGCCCAGGGTAGGAGCTGTCTTTAGTCCTGTCATGAAGAGTGATGTCCAGAATGGCATTGAAATGACGGTGGAGGGAACTCACATTGATGGAGATGATGCGGAATTTTATATTACATTTCAGGACTTGGAAGACAACAGAGTTGATGCAGAAATAGATTTGATGGATAGTTATAATATCATTCGACCATTTTATTTTGATGCGTCATCATTCGGCTGTGTGAAAGAGGGCTATGATGAACAGTCCGGAAAAATGCGGTTTCATATCCTGACACATGAACCGGGTGCAGCAAAATTCTGGGGAGATAATCTGACATTTTTCGTCAGGGAAATCCTGATAGGTGCCGAACGTCATGATTATGTGCCGGTTGCGATTGATTTATCGCAGGTCAATTATCACCCTGAAACTATTTCCGGAACAGAGTTTTTCCAGAATCGTGGTTACGGTGGGGGTGGAAAATATGGACTTCCAGAGCTGGAACAGGTTACAATTATGAAACCTGAATATAAAAAAGATTTCATTCAGGAAATCAAACTGACTGGGCTTGCGTGGGAAAATGGCGTGTTGCATATTCAGAACTATGTTGAGAACTGGAACGGAAATACTTTTATTGGGTATTATCTGGAAGATGAGAACGGCAATCAGATTGAAGAATCTTACTCATTCTGTTGGCGTGATGGAACTGGTGAATATATGGAGAGTTTTTTTGAAATAAAACCGGAAGAACTGCAAAATTATCAAGTCTATGCAGATTATCGGGTCGGCGGTGAGTTAATAGAGGGAAACTGGAAAGTGAAATTTCCGATTGTGCAGAATGAATAAAATTTGGGTTTAAATTGACTTGTTTTTTTACTTGACAAACTGGAAAAATTATGCTATAATAATAAAGCTGTCGGACGAAAGGAAGACAGAACGCAGATTCAGAAAGATTTGAAAAAAGTTTTTAAAAAAGACTTGACAAATTCTTGAAAATGTGGTATAATAAGCAA
>CAMWWG010000076.1 GCA_947177935.1 uncultured Ruminococcus sp.
ATAATAAACTATACTTGCCTGAAAATTTTAAAAAATAAATCAAAATAAGGCTTGATATCTGAGAGGAGAATTAATGTTATGTGTGGAATTGTAGGCTATGTTGGTTTCCGTGATGCGGCGGATGTTCTCATGGATGGTCTTTCCCGGCTGGAATACAGAGGCTATGACTCGGCAGGGATTGCCGTGTTTGAAAACGAAACGATCCGGGTTGCCAAATCCAAGGGCAGACTCGCAGATCTGGAACAGAAAATGCAGCAGGATGGCAAGCCATCCGGTCACGTCGGAATCGGACACACCAGATGGGCAACCCACGGCGAACCGTCCGACCGGAATTCCCATCCTCACGCCGGGGGCAATGTTACGCTTGTCCATAACGGTATTATCGAGAATTACAAGAAATTAAAAGAATTTTTAATCTCTCAGGGCAGAAATTTCAGTTCTGATACAGATACGGAAGTTGTCGCACAGTTGCTGGATTATTATTATCAGGAAAATCACAACAATCCCATTGACGCCATCATCCGGGCAAGGCAAGAGCTGGAGGGTTCTTATGCGCTGGGCGTGGTGTTTGCGGATTTCCCGGATCGGGTCTTTGCGCTTCGGAAAGAAAGTCCGCTGATTGTCGGTGTGGGTGAGAATGAGAATTTTATCGCTTCGGATATGACGGCACTTCTGCAATATACCAAGAATTATTATTTGTTAGAACCCGGCGAGATTGCCGTCCTGAGCAGGAAAAAAGCAAAGATTTATGATCTGCATTATCAGGAAGTCCAGAAAGAATTAAAAACAGCGGACTGGGATGTGAGCGCCGCTGAAAAATGTGGTTATGAGCATTACATGCTCAAGGAAATTCATGAACAGCCTGAGGCGATCAAGACAACGATCACGCCCCGGATCACGGATGGACTGCCGAATCTAGAAGAATGCGGCATCACGCCGGAGACATTGCTGGAATTTCATAAAATTCATATTGTGGCGTGTGGTACGGCAATGCACGCCGGAACAGTCGGCAAATATGTGATTGAGAAACTGGCAAGAGTCCCCGTGAATGTGGACATTGCGTCAGAATTCCGGTACAGGGAGCCGTTGGTTTCTGAAAATGATTTAGTAATTATTATCTCGCAGTCCGGAGAAACCGCAGACAGTCTGGCGGCTTTAAGATTGGCAAAATCCCTCGGCGCAAAAACGCTTGCAATTGTCAATGCCAAGGGCAGTTCCATTGCAAGGGAAGCCGACATGCTGATCTATACCCATGCAGGACCTGAAATCGCTGTGGCGTCTACAAAAGCCTACATGGTGCAGATTGCTGTCATGTATCTGTTTGCATTTGAACTGGCACTGGCAAATCGTCGGATTGATGAAGCAGAATGCCGGAGATTAACAGGATTATTGCAGGAAACGCCGGAAAAAATTACGGAAATTCTGGAAAACAAATCCATGACGCAGATGATCGCAATGGAGCTGATTGCAGCCGACAGCCTGTTATATATCGGGCGTGGACTGGATTATGCGCTGAGCATGGAGGGATCTCTGAAATTAAAAGAAATTTCTTATATTCATTCGGAGTCTTATGCGGCAGGAGAACTCAAACATGGTACCATTTCGCTGATTACGGAGAACATGCCCGTGATTGCGATTGCCACACAGAAAGGCTTGTTTGACAAGACCATCAGCAATATTAAGGAAGTCAAGGCAAGGGGTGCAAAAGTGATTCTGGTGAGCCGGGAAGATTACGTCCCGGATGCAGACATTGCAGATTTCAAATTTGGTCTGCCGGATTTTGATGATTTGTTAATGCCCATGCTTGCAGTTGTGCCGCTGCAATTACTTGCCTATTATACTGCCGTCCACAAGGGAACAGACGTGGATAAGCCGAGAAATCTGGCAAAATCCGTCACAGTAGAATAATTAAAATAAATTTTTAAAAAATTTTGAAAGAGATTTTGGCAAATGAAAAAAAATAAGAAATTTTATCCAATACTTGCCGTTTGTCTGGCAATGCTTTGTCATTTGAATCTGAATTTAAATGTTATTTCTGTATCGGCGGAAGGTGAAGAAAATTCTGTTTCCGATCCGGCAAATCCGGACAATTCAGAAAATCCCGGAAATTCTGAGAATTCTGGGGAGACTTCCGCCACGGAAGCCCCCAAGCCGGAAGAATTATACCGGTTTGAGATCAACACGGCAGGTCGTGCGGAAATCTATGATTTTATTCCCTCGGAGACCTACAAGGGTGCGCTTGAAATCCCCACCCAGCTTGACGGCTGTGATGTGGGCTACATCGGGAATGCGGCATTCATGAACGCTGCCGGGATTACTGAAATCACAATCCCGGCAACGGTGACAGACATTGGAAATTCTGTATTTCTCGGCTGTACCAGTCTGAAAAAAATCAATGTCCAGTCTGGGAGCACTTATTTAAGTTCTGTGGATGGCGTTCTGTATGCGGATGAGGGGAAATTCCTGGTGGCTTATCCGGCGGCGAAAGACGGAGACACATACCAGATCCCGGAAATTGTGGACGAAATCGCTCCGGGCTGTTTCGGATTCTCCCAGAATCTGAAAGAAATGACTATCCCGGCGCATGTGGTCTATGTGGATTCCTGGTGCTTTGCCTATTCTTTGATTGAAAAAGTCAGCATTGCAAGTGCCAATATTGACGAATATGCATTTGCTTACTGTGATAAATTAACCGGACTGGAATTGCAATCCGGTGTGGAGACGATTTCAGATGCCGTATTCAGTAATTGTCCGGCACTGGAGCATGTGACGCTCCCGGACACGCTCAGTACGGTGGGACAGTACGCATTTTGCGCAACTGGCATGAAAGAAATCACGATCCCGGCAAATGTCAATGACATCAGTTACGGCGCATTTGGTTATGATCAGGATGCGAATGGCAATTTGAATCCGATTTCAGATTTTATCATTTCTGGTTATCCCGGTACGGCGGGGCAGACTTATTGCACGGAAGAAGATGCTGAGAATGATTATAAAAATGATTTTGTATTTGTGGATCTGAGCGAAGTTCCGGAATCGAAAACGGAATCAGATAATCCGGAAAATTCCGACAATCCGGAACAGGCAGACGGAAATGATGAAATAATTCCGGGAGAAATGGATTCGGAGGAGATCCCGGAAGGCAATCTGGAAGACCTCATTGGCGTGGAAGTCAAGGGAAATCAATTTCTGCGGATTCTGCTGGCAACCGTTGGGGGGATTGCGATTATTTTAGCGATTGCCCTGGTAATTATCATTTTGAAAAAACCGAAACATGGTAAAAATCGCAAAAATCAGGATGAAGACTAGAATGAAATTAATATTAAAAAATAATTTACAACGATCCGGGATCAGCTTGGCAATGCTCTTGCTCTGGTATATGCTATTGTCAACACTATCTATGATCCCGGCATATGCCGAGGATGCCGGAGAGGTGATTACTCTCCCCAATGGCTATTCTGAAGACGGACTATGGCTCTATAATGACTACGGCGACGGGACTGTCTCCGTCACCTGTCAGGACAATACCCTCACAGAAGCCGAAATCCCGGCAGAAATCGACGGACATACGATTACAATGGTCGAGGTAGACTGTTTCAAGGATAATCCGGGACTGCAAAAAGTCACGCTCCCGGACACGATTACCGTTATTGAAGATTATTCATTCTATCAGTGCTACGGACTGGAAGAAATCAACATCCCGGAGAGTGTGACAAAAATCGGATTTCAGGCGTTTTACGGCTGTGCACTCCGGGAAGTCACCATTCCGGCAGGTGTAACCGAAATTGAGAGCTTTGCATTTGAGGGCTGCAATTCCCTGCAAGCCATTCATGTCAGCAAAGCCAATCAGAATTATCTGGATCAGGACGGCATTTTATTTGATTATGACAAAACAACATTAATTGTATATCCCAGTGCGAAAACAGATACCAGTTACACTATCCCGGAGAACTGTACCAAATTAGAGAGTTACGCATTCATGGGAAATCAGTATCTGGAGCAGATTGATATTTCGTCCGTGCAGGAAATGGGTGAGGATGTGTTTTATTACTGTACCAGTCTGCAGGAAATCACAATCCCGGACGGTATTACAGAGCTGAAAGGTTCCGCATTCGGCAATTGCACAGCATTACGGAAGATCACGCTCCCGGAAGGAATTACGAATCTGGGATCAGGATGTTTTTATAATTGCGTCATGCTGGAAGAAATTCAATTACCGGAATCGCTCACAGGAATGAATGATTATGCGTTTTTTAACTGCGGATCTCTGAAACGTCTGACAATCCCGGAAAACGTGACGACAATCGGCAATTATGCGTTAGGCTGGTACTATGGCAGTGATAACGGCAATGCCGGGGATGAGAACGGCGAACAGGATGATTATAAACGACTTCCAGATTTTGAAATTGATGCAGATAACGGCACAGCAGCGTTTGCGTATGCCGCCCGGAACAGTATCAAATGCACCGGTGGAATTACACAAGGAATTGTTTTTGTCTATATTGTGCTCGGCGTGGTTGCGCTGGTAATTCTGGCAGTCATCGGACTTGTCATCATGCAGAAACGCTATCAGAAAGAGCATGAATTAAATTAATTTAAAAAATATTTTTAAAATCTCGGGAGGTGTATTTTTGAAATTTTTTAAAAAATTATCGGGCGTTGTCCTTGCCGGGATTCTGTGTGTGCCATTATGTGCAGTATTTCCGGAAAATCTGGTCAGTGCGGAGAATTCCGGAGATTTTGCCTATCAAGTCAGATCAGATCAGACGGCTGAAATCATCTGCCAGAATCCGGACATTGTCCGGGCGGAAATTCCGGCGGAGATTGACGGTCATCCCGTGACGGCACTCGCTGAAAATTGCTTTGCGCAGTGCGATTCCATGATAGAAGTCATCATTCCGGATACGGTTACAAAATTGGGAGATTATGCATTTTTTGGCTGTTCATCCCTCACAGAAATCGCAATCCCGGCAAGTGTGACTGCAATCGGCGATTATGTCTTTGATACAACGGAAAGATTAACGAAATTTGAAGTTGATCCGGAAAATCCATCCTATCAGTCGCCGGACGGGGTACTCTATGACAAAGCCGGGGGAACGCTCCTGAAATATCCGGAATCCAGGCCGGAACAGAGTTATACAGTTTTGGATTCCTGCCAGAACATCGCAGACTGGGCATTTGTCGGATCTGTCTATCTGGAATCCATTGATTTACAACAAGTCCGGACAATCGGCGAAGACGCATTTTATTACTGCATTGCCCTGAAAGAAATCACAATCCCGGAGGGTGTCACGGAACTCCCCGGTGCAGTATTCGGCTGTTGTGCGGAACTGGAAACCGTGAATCTGCCGTCCGGATTACTTTCAATCGGCAATAAATGTTTTTATTCGTGCGTGTCACTGCAAAAAATCAATCTGCCGGAGGGATTGCAGAAAATGGGAGAATACGCATTCTGCCATTGTACAGAGCTTAGAGCCTTGGCAATTCCGGAGAGTCTGACAACAGTGAATACCAAGTGTATGGGCTATCTCTATGACGAAGAATCCAATGATTACACACTCCAGGAAAATATCACGCTCTATGTCTATCCGGATTCTGCCGCCTGGAAATATGCCGCTACGAATCATATCCCATTTGAATTCATTCGGAATTATGACCAGTTATATTT
>CAMWWG010000077.1 GCA_947177935.1 uncultured Ruminococcus sp.
ATGAGAAACTGCCCCTGGTGGATGAAGTCATTGACTTGGACAAGGAGTTCCGGAATGCTAAGCTTCGGGGAGATCAGCTTCGAGCAGAAAGAAAAGCCAAAAGCAAACAAATTGGCGGTCTGATGGCAAAAGGCGACAAAGAGGGCGCTGAGGCACTCAAAGCGGAAGTCACTGCGATGGGTGATACATTAACAGCATTGGAACAGCGGGAATCCGATGTACAAAAGAAAATTCTGGAAATCATGCGTGTGATTCCGAATATCATTGATGTATCTGTGCCGATTGGCAAAGATGATTCTGAAAATGTCGAAATAGAACGTTTCGGTGAACCGGTTGTACCAGATTATGAAATTCCGTATCATGTTGACATTATGGAAAAGCTCAAAGGGATTGATCTTGATTCTGCCAGAAAGACTTCCGGCAACGGATTTTATTATCTCTGCGGCAATGTTGCAAGACTGCATTCTGCCATTTTGTCCTATGCAAGAGATTTCATGATTGACAGAGGATTTACCTATTATATTCCGCCTTTTATGATCCGAAGCGAAGTCGTCACAGGTGTGATGAGCTTTTCTGAAATGGAAGATATGATGTACAAGATTGAGGGCGAAGACCTGTATCTGATCGGCACAAGTGAACATTCCATGATCGGGAAATTCATTGATACCATCCTGCCGGAAGAAGAACTCCCCAAAACACTGACAAGTTATTCTCCCTGTTTTCGGAAGGAAGTCGGTGCGCATGGGATTGAAGAACGTGGTGTTTACAGAATTCACCAGTTTGAAAAACAGGAAATGATTGTTGTCTGCAAACCAGAAGAAAGTATGCACTGGTTTGATGTGCTCTGGAAAAATTCTGTGGATTTCTTCCGGACACTGGATATTCCGGTTAGAACATTGGAATGCTGTTCCGGTGATTTGGCAGATCTGAAAGTTAAGAGTCTGGACGTAGAGGCATGGTCTCCACGGCAAAAGAAATATTTTGAAGTTGGTAGCTGTTCCAATTTAGGTGACGCACAGGCAAGACGTTTGGGCATCCGTGTCAAGAAAGAGGACGGCACGAAGTATCTGGCACATACGCTGAATAATACAGTTGTCGCACCGCCGAGAATGTTAATCGCATTCTTGGAAAATAATCTGAATGAAGATGGCAGCATTCGGATTCCGGAGGCACTCCGTCCGTACATGGGTGGTATGGAAGTCATTCCTGTTGCGTAATCATGGATTCAGAAGATTTACAGGCATATTCTATCCTGGAATTAGAACAGATCTGCCGGGAGCAGAAAGCATTATATACACCGGAAGAACTGGAGCAGATTTTCCGGATCATTCAGGAAAAACGCAGTGTTCACAAAGCAGACAACCGAACAGATATGGTTTATTGTATTGTGATACTGATTCTGACAATGGCAGGATTTTTTCTGCCAGTGATCCGGATTATTTCACTGTTGTTTCATCTTTGGCTCATTTTTTGCAAGTTCCCTCTTATTTTTGGAAATTCTATTTCCAGGGAAACGGTTTGTGCGATGATGAGTTTTCAGTTTCCTGTTATTGGGCTGGCGATAGGGATTTATTTTAAGATCAAGCAGAGTCATTTCTTAAAATATTGTTTCAGCGCAATGATCTGTTCTCTGATGCTGGGGATGCTGTTGCTGACAGGAGGTTTTCAATTCTAGGATATCTGATGTTCCACGTGGAACATGATTATCATCTTATAATCTGCAAAATGCCAGAATCAGCAACATTACGCCTCCAAGCCATGACAAGTTGATCTGTTTCCGGCAGGATGTACCGACCCGACAGCCTAGGACTGTCAAGACAAATCCGAATACAAAGCTCAATCCCAGACATACCGGAATCCGAGATACTGTAATTCCTGCGCCTAATCCGCTCGCCAGGGAATCCATTGAGAGAGCCGTCGCATAGGCGGTGGCTTCTTTCATGCTGATTGTTTTAGAACCATCTGCATCCGCTAGTGTTTCATCAAAACAAATATCAATCACAAGTCCCAGTGCTTTCCAGTTCCAGTGCGGTCTGTGCTTTTGGAACAGTACTGTCAGGATTTTTTTCATCAGTTGTGTGCTTCCCAGTAAGAACAGAATGGCAAATCCGGCATACCGGAACACGGATTCCGGGAAAATCCCATGCAGGAGCTGTGCACAGAACAGGGAAATGCTCAGAAAGATCGTCCCGATGGCGCTGATCAGTATTGCACAGCGTTTCGGAATCGTGATGCCGCTCATACTACAGCTAACCGCTCCCCAGAATGTATCCATACAGACCGCCACCGCAAGCAGACACGCTTGAAGCATTGTCCATGTCACCTCCAAAAGTTACTCCTGTATTTTATGCCGGAGGATGCTTTGTGTGCATGGATTTTAAAATATGATTTAAATTAAAAAAGGGGAAATTTTTATGAATCTTAGGGAAATCGTTCTTTCAGCACTATTATGTGCGGAGTATTCTGTTTCGGGCGCAGAACTTGCCGCAGACTGTGGGGTCAGCCGGAGTGCTGTATGGAAAGTTATGGAACAGCTCCGTGCTGAGGGATGCGAGATAGAATCTGTTCCGCACAGGGGCTATCGGCTTGTTTCTCATCCCGATCTGTTCTGTGAATCTTATCTGAAACAGGCAGTGCGTGACTGCCGGACAGACTGGCAGTTCCGGCATTTCAAGGAGTTAGATTCTACCAATAATCTTGCCAAAGCGCTTGCTGCCCGGAATGCGCCGTCCGGAACGGTTGTCATTGCCGACCGGCAGACGGCAGGCAAGGGCAGGACTGGGAAAAGTTTTTATTCACCGGCAGGAAATTTATACTTTAGTGTGATTGAGAAATTGATGCTTCCGATTTCGGACATGATGAGCGTAACCGCCTGCACGGCGGCAGCCGTTTTCCTTGCACTGGAACAATTCGGTATTACAACGCAGATTAAATGGGTAAATGATTTATTTCTGAATCAGAAAAAAATCTGTGGTATTCTTTCGGAGGGCAGTTTCAATGCAGAACTGCTCAGCATGGATTATTTAGTCATCGGGATCGGGATTAATCTGCGTCACGATGCGGATTGTCCGGAGGAATTGCAGTCAATTATCACAGATCTGGAAACGGAAACCGGAAAACGGATTAATAAATATGATCTGCTGATAGAAATTCTGAAACAACTGGAGATTTTGCTTGACGAGATTCCGACGCACAGTTATCTGGATATTTATACAAAAAATTCCTGTACGTTGAGACATACCGTTCGGACAGATGACGGAACACAAGGGATAGCAATCGGATTTACAGAAGATGCGGGACTGATCATAGAACTTGCAGACGGAACGGAACGGATTCTGCGGACAGGCAGTGCCACAGTGATTGATTGATATTTTTAGTATTATGTTCCACGTGGAACATGAAAAAAAAGGAGTTTTTTCTATGTCCTATGAAAATAAATTAAAAAATTCCGAACGTGCCATTGAATTTTACAATGCTTGTTATTATTTTTTGAAAAAAAGAGTGATAGCACTTGGTGCATCTGAAGAAGAATTTAAAGAAGGCATCCGAAAGCCAGACTTCCCCTGTTATTCTATGGAGGATGTCATGAGAGCGTATGCCTGTATCGCACAGGATAAAACAGTTTCTTGCAATGTGATTCAGTTTGCAAAAAATGAAAAACAAATTCAGAAATGTCTGTTTGACTGGAAAATTGATCGCATATTATCTGCTTATTCGTCATCAGATGAACTTACAGAAAGATTTGTGGAAGAATTTAAGCTTGGTAAAAAACATACAACGTGGGAAAAATATGCGGCTTCTATCTATGGATTTTGTAAGTTTGTCAAAGAATTAAAGCTTTTGAAATTTGATGATTTTTCTTGTTATATTCAGGAAAATTCTAAAACACTGAAAAAACGTCTGGAATTGATTTCGAGGTTTGATAAGATACCAGATGTAGGAATGGCTGTTGCTGCTAATTTTCTAAAAGAGCTGGGATTACCAAAGAGCAACAGTTATTCTCTGTATTCCAAACCAGACACACACATGTTAGATATTATGCATGGTTGTGGTTTTATCAGGTGTCGGAATGAAGAAGATTGTTTTGTGGCAGTAGACGAGTTGAGCCGTTTATGTGATGTTTCTCCCTATAAAATTGATAAAGTTTTCTATTGTGCAAAGTCAGGAAATTACTATTTATTCAGATCGATCAGAAAATTTGAAGATCAATTTGCAAAGTATTTTGTAAAGAAATAAATTCGATTAAATTAATTTTAAGTTTGAATTTTGAATGTTCCACGTGGAACATTCAGGATTAAAATATAATATGATTTTAGTGCCCTGCGATTAGGGCATTATTTTTTTAGTTATTATATTTTTGAACAGATATTTTGCTATCATAAGATTATAGTCCGGTGGGTCAGAAAAATCAGATGTTTTTCAAGACAGTGTCTGGATAGTAATGCGCTAAAATTTCCTGATAATTCAAGCCTTGCAGTGCCATAGCATTTGCGCCATACTGACTCATGCCGACACTGTGTCCGTAGCCTTTTGTGCGGAATGTGAATGTTTTGGATTTTTTATCGTAATTGATCGTAAAACAGGCAGAACGAAGACTCAGAATGGAACGGAGTTCTTGTCCGGTAAAAATGCTTGTACCAACAGGAATTTGCAAAATTGTCCCAGCGTCCGAGCAGACCGGTTCGCCGAACCAATTTGCCGTGTCCGTTCCGAGCAGCAGTCCGGAATGTGCAGCAGAAAGCATTTCCTGAATCTGTTCGGCGGAATAGGAGCATTCCTGTTCATAACTGGGTGCATTGCAATCCGAACTGCTGTCAACGGATTGCAGATAAGTAATTGCACTGCCCCAGACGTTCTGGGCGGATTCCGTTTTTCCGGTAGAGATGGCATGAAAAGCCGCAATAATAGGTTCATCATCATAGCAGAGGATTTCCGTGAGAACAGCATCCACAGCATCGGAGATTTTCTGATAATAGAGCGTGAAATTTTCGCCGTAGAGTTCCTGGAGCTGCTGCTGTGTATGAAATGCCTGATACTGATCCGGGTCATTGGAGAAGTCAGCGCCTTGCAGATCGGATCGGTTTGCGGCAAGTAATACCTGCCGTTCTGCGTAAGTATGGGCAGCGACCGCCTGGGCTTTCAGGGCTTCCGGTTCAAAAGATGCTGGCATTTCCGCACCAACGGCGCCAATGAGATATTCTCGGACGGGGACTTCCAGAATTTCATTGTTTGTGATATCTAATACATGATAAACCTGTCCGGAGAAATCAGAGGAATTTTCAGAATTTTCGGATGTTTTCAATATTTCAGAAAATTCAGCGCTTTCCGTGTTTTCAGGATTTTCCGTGATTTCAGGATTCTCCGGATTTTGTAAATTCTGCTGTGCAGAAGTTTCCGGCGAAAACAGCATAGCAGGGATGATGGGCATCAAAGTCAGCAGCAGACAAAGGATGCTGTAGACACAGAATTTTTTTCTCATATCGCATACTCCTTAATGATTTTAATTCAAATTGATTTTAATTAATTTTATTGAAAACATAGTTTGAAATTAACTGAAATAGCTACAGTATTTCAGGAATGCAGATTACACTTGACTTGCCTGTGAAAAAATGTTATAATAGGGATATCCTAATATAAAA
>CAMWWG010000078.1 GCA_947177935.1 uncultured Ruminococcus sp.
GATTTATCTGATCGGAGCGCTTCATTATCAGGAAAAATTTTTGCCGCACACTTATATCAATTCATTTGCCGTTTCCGGCATGACAATGGAAGAGGCACACACTGCGTTACTGGAACAGAAACAGGCAAAGGATCTGACGCTGATTACCGCTAAGGGTGAACAGGTCGTAATCCCGGCGCAGGATTTTCAGGCGGAATACGCCATTCCGGCAGGTGCATTCAACGAGGTTATCAATGAAAGCAATTTCAATTGGGTCTCCAAATTGTTCAGCAGTTCCGAGTATGCCGTGCCCTATGAATATTCTTATTCAGAAGAAGCATTAAGATCCCTGATTGAATTGCATGATTGGGGCAATGAACTCTCCCAGAATGCCAAAATTGTCCGTGCGGATTCTGGAAAATTCGAGATCACACCAGAGACAACCGGCGACCAGTTCGACACGGAGCGTCTGATGCGGTTTATTACCAGTGAACTGGCGGCAGGTAAGAACGTCATCACCATGGAAGATTCCGGTTGTTATGAACCTTACAAAGCAAAAGTAACTTCAGAGGATTTGCAGGAAGATCTGGCTGTTTATAACCAATATGCCGAATGTAATGTGACGTATGATTTTGATGACCGCAAAATCACGCTTGACAGTGATACGATTATCAGTTGGCTGCTGACGAAGTCGGATGGATCATTTGTGACCACATCCGGACACACAATCCCGATGGATGAGGAGAAAGTCCGGGAGTTTGTCGATGATATGGCAGAACAAACAGACACTTACGGCAAAGACCGGGAATTTTATGCCACAGTAGATGGCTGGATTACAGTACCCTGGATTGACGAAGCCGCCTGGGATCAGCAAAGTTGTTACGGCTGGCTGATTAACCGGAAAGACACAGTTGTCCAGTTAATGGAGCTGATCCAGGCAGGGGAATCCGTCACAGTAGAACCGATCTATGAAACATGGGGTATAGGCTACACCCGGAAAACGGATGATATCGGCACGACGTATATTGAAGCAGATATTTCCGAACAGCACATGTGGTTTTACAGAGATAACCAGTTAATCATGGATTATGATTTTGTATCCGGACTGGAGACGAATTACAACCGGAGAACACCTCGTGGTATCGGCAAGATTACAGGACATATCAAGGGCAAAACACTGGGTACTTATGAAGTCCAGGGCTATGCCCAGTGGGTGGACTACTGGATTCCGTTCGGCTATATCGGATGCGGTTTCCATGATTTGTCCCGTAGTGCATATGGCGGAAATATCTATATGTACAATGGTTCCCACGGCTGTCTGAACATGCGGTTATCCGAAGTCAAGAATCTCTATAACGAGATTGAGGACGGCATTCCAGTTATTGTGCATGATTAGTGCATGATTCATGAAAATTATTCTGAAATTATCGCTGTCTGGAATGTTTTCCGGACAGCATTTTTTTGATTCCTGAAAATTCTCTGTAAAATATTGCAAACTACTTGCATTTTTCCTCAGAACATGCTAAACTAAAATAGTAATTTAAATTTTAAATTACATAAATTTTTTTAAGGAGTTGTTTTTTATACTATGAAATTAGGCATGGTGGGTCTTCCGAATGTCGGAAAAAGTACCCTGTTCAATGCACTCACGAATGCAGGAGCGCAGTCAGCAAATTATCCGTTCTGTACGATTGAGAAAAATATCGGCGTTGTTTCTGTTCCCGATTCCCGGCTGAATTATCTTGCGGACATGTACAATCCCGACAGTTTTAAGCCGGCAACGCTGGAATTCGTTGACATTGCCGGACTTGTCAAGGGCGCATCCAAGGGCGAAGGACTCGGCAATAAATTCCTTGCAGACATCCGGGAAGTGGATGCAATCGTCCATGTTGTCCGTTGTTTCGAGGATATGGACATTATTCATGTGGATGGGAATATCAATCCGGCGAGAGATATTGAGACGATTAATTTAGAACTGATTTTCTCGGATCTGGAAATGGTACAGCGCCGGATTGACCGTGCAAAGAAACTACTGAAAGGCGACAAAAAAGCGCAGATCCAGGTGGATTTCTTCGAGCGTTTGGCGGCACATCTCGAAGACGGAAAATCCGCACGCAGCTTTGAAGTTACGGAGGATGAACAAATCTTCCTGCATGATACGCCGTTATTATCTGCGAAACCGGTAATTTATGCGGCAAATCTCAGTGAGACGGATTTCGCCGGGAATCTGGATAATCAGACGCATTTTCAGGCAGTCCGGGCAATCGCCGAGGAGGAAAATGCTGCCGTTCTCCCGATCTGTGCGCAGACTGAGGCAGAAATTGCCGACATGAACGACGAAGACAAGGCAATGTTCCTGGAAGAACTCGGACTGGAAGAATCTGGTTTGAACAGAATTATTCAGACAGGGTATCATCTGTTAGGCTTTATTTCATTCCTGACTGCCGGCAAGCAGGAAGTCCGTGCGTGGACAATTACCAGAGGTACAAAAGCACCGCAGGCAGCCGGAAAGATCCACACGGATTTTGAAAAGGGATTCATCCGTGCGGAGATTGTTGCATTTGAAGATCTGAAAAAATGCGGAAGCATGACAGCCGCAAAAGAACAAGGCTTACTGCGTTCCGAAGGCAAGGAATACATTATGCAGGACGGTGATATTGTTGAATTCCGGTTCAATGTCTGATCTTGAAAATCTCCGGGAAAAATTACTGAAACAAGCCCGGATTGCCAGAGAATCCGCCTATTGCAGATATTCCGGTTTTGCAGTCGGTGCGGCATTATTGACAGAATCCGGCGAAATTTACACAGGCTGTAATATTGAAAATGCTTCTTATTCACTGTGCATTTGTGCGGAACGGATCGCATTCGGAAAAGCCGTTTCAGAGGGACATCAAAAGTTCCGAGCCATTGCAATTACTGGAAAATTCCGGGATTCTGATGCAGTCAAACCGGAAACGGATTGTTTTCCATGTGGTGCATGCCGGCAATTCATGTCAGAATTCTGCGAACTGGATTTTAAAATTTATCTGGAACAGCAGGAATTTACATTAGGTGAATTATTTCCGGGAGAATTTAAATTATAATCAAAAAAACAGGCGGGATTCTGAAAAATCCTGCCTGTTTTTTAATAAATTTTTTAATAATTTTATGATAAATTACTTGATCGGAAAATCAGCCTGTGTCAGCAGGTCTACCAGAAGCCGCAGAACGTTCATGCTGTCATTGAGTTCAATCTTTCCACTCTGGTCAACGTCTGCATTTGCCACGCCCTGCGGTGTGATTTTGTCAACACCGACATAAACTCTGTTCATCAGAATAACGTCGATAATATCCACTTCGTTGTCACAGTTTGCATCGCCCCAGAGCGTAGCTTCCGGCAGTTCAACATCACTGCTGTCTTCGGATGATTCAGATGATTCTTCGGACGATTCTGAAGATTCCTGGGACTCGCTGTAGAATACTTCGACAGATTTGAGTGTCACAGAATCCAGTTCTGTTTCGCCTTTGCCGCCGTACCAGTAACCGAACTGAAGATTGCCATATTCTTCATTGAGATCCGCACCGTCCGGAACAATCCATGCAATCTGCACATCGCCGGATTTGGAATTCAGAACAACATAATCCCATGCGGCATCTTCCGGAGACCACTGTTTCCAGTCTTCGCCCACGGATGCACCAATGCCGTAAACCAGTTTATCCAGGTCAGAACCAGCAGAAACGGTGAAGACAACTGCGTGTACGTCCTGATTTGCTGCAACGCCGAGATCCGCAAAACTCAGTTCGCCGGACATTTTGCCTGCTGCGATTTCTTTATTGACATCTGTCTTCTTGGAACCTGTATAATCAAATGTCACGTTTTCTGTGTAAGTCAGAACACCGCCAACCAGGTCAACTGCTTCCACTTCGGTGTATTCTTCGGCATTTTCCACGCCGTACCAGTACTGGAAGGAAATGTCGCCGGATGTCTCATAAGGCTTGACTTCTTCCGGAACATCCCAGAATACATTGAAGTAAGAGCCAAGCTGATTGTCTTCAGAACTCAGGAAGTAGCCGTTGCCTGGTGTAATGCCGAACTGAACACCGGCAGCCGCGCATTCTTCTACAACTTCGTCGCCCATATCGTTGTACCAGTAGCCTGCATCTTTGGTTGTTGCAACGCCTGCCGCATTCTTAGCACTCTCTGTATCTGCCGGAGAACCATTCTCAACGTTCATACCACCGCCATACATGAATGTCTTGACGTCTTTGTCGCTCTGGATGGTTGCCATCAGGGATTCAATTGTCACAGTAGAACCGACATTGCCAATGTCGAAACTGGAATAAGAGAACTTGTGGCTGTTGATCGGGTCAACGCCCTCAACGGGTGTTTTGCCCTCAGCCGCATAAGTTTCCTCATCATAGCCTTTTGTCAGTGTAAGAGGTGTTTCAAATTCAATCTGACGAGCCTGAGTGGCAGTCATGGTACCAGTGCCATTGCCATTGTCCTTAAATGTATAAGAACCACTTGTCGGATTTTTGGTATTGCCGTCTTTGATTGCATTTGCATGTTCATCTTTCGGGGGATCTGTCGTGCCTGGATTGCTCGGTGCTGCTGTGCCGTTTGCGGTGATGGATTTGATCGTCACAGCATTACCGCCGCTGTAATAATTCCGGAATTCAAATTCGCCGTCCCACTCGGAATTATTTTCGTCTTTGTATTTCAGTGCCAGTTTGGAAGTGTCAATGACAATTGTCACTTCACCGCCGTTGACAGCGACATCCGTGCCGGGAACTTCTACTGTACCGTCTTTGGTGTCTACCCAAGACTTACCATCATATTCCATCCAATAAGGGGAATCAGCAATGCTGATACCGAAACCGTAGGAGAAATTGCCGGCATAACTGCCTGTGTCGAGAACGATTGTAATATTATTAATACCACTGGCAGCCAGATCAGCCGTCTTTGCCCGGTAAGTATTTGCACCTTTTTCGTCTGTGAGTGTACTGCCGGATGTCGGCGTAGACGGATTGGATGGGGTGGACGGTTCAGGAGTGTCCGGTGTTGTGGGTGTGGTTGTGCTTGCACCGTTGGCAGTCACAGAATTCACCGTTACTTTACCACCATAGTAATTTCTGAACTCGAATGTGCCGTCATACTTAGAATCATACTCATCCTTGTATTTCAGGCTCAGGCTGGAAACATCAATGGTAATTGCCGTTTCCTGACCGGCAGTCACAGGCACTTCAATGCCCGGAACTTCTACCGTACCGCCCTTGGTATCTACCCAGGACTTGCCGTCATACTCAAACCAGTAAGGATCTGCGTCTGTGCCGATACCGAACCCGTAAGACAGATTGCCAGTAAAATCAGCTGTTACATTGAATGTAACTGTTTTGAGTCCGCTTGCCGCAATATCTGCTGTATTGCCCTTGTAAGTATCACCAACAGCGAGGGACTGGGCTGCCGCAGAAGCAGAAATGCTCATCATGGAATCTGTTTTGACAGCAGACGGAACCGTCATTGCTGTTGCAGACAGACACATCAGTGCAGCAACCGCAATGGCTTTCACACGGTTGCTCATATTTTTTGCGTTAGAATTCATTTCGATCTCATCCTTTCAAGATATTTTATAA
>CAMWWG010000079.1 GCA_947177935.1 uncultured Ruminococcus sp.
GTCCTCTCTCGTTCCAGAAAGGTTTGCGCAAAGCATTTGTCGCAACGTTAGGATTATCCGAAAATCAGGCTATTTTCCCGGAACAAGCCCCTGTTTTTGTCGCCCTGGGAAGTGCCCTTTACGCACAGCAAAGCAAGGACTCTCCCAAGCCCGCCGAACTATTATTAGAAAAAGTCCGGAATGCCAAAACGGTTTCTGATGTCATGACCGGTGAAACATTATTTGCATCTCATGAAGAATACGCCAGATTCATCGAACGGCACAAACAATGCGACCTGCATTATGCCGATCTGAAAACTTACACCGGTGATGCCTATCTTGGCATTGATTCCGGCTCAACCACGACAAAAGTAGTCTTAATTACGGAAGACGGCAGATTATTATATCACTATTACGGTTCAAACGAAGGTCAGCCGCTGGATAAAATTGCGTCCAAATTAAAACAGATCTATGAAAATAAACATCCGGAGCTGAATATCCGAGCGAGCGCCGTGACAGGTTACGGCGAAGATCTGATCAAAGCCGGATTGTCCGTGAATTTCGGAATCGTGGAAACGGTTGCGCATTTCAAGGCGGCATCTTTTTTCTGTCCCGACGTGGATTTTATTATCGACATCGGCGGTCAGGATATGAAATGTTTCAAGATCAAGAACGGCACAATTGACAGCATTATGCTCAATGAAGCTTGTTCTTCCGGATGCGGTTCGTTCATCCAGACATTTGCCATGGCGCTCGGCTATGATATTACAGAATTTTCCCAGATGGGATTGTTTGCGGAAAATCCCGTGGAATTAGGATCAAGATGCACGGTCTTCATGAACAGCAGTGTCAAACAAGCCCAGAAAGACGGCGCAACAGTTGAAGACATCTCTGCCGGATTGTCAGCATCTATTATCAAAAATGCAATTTATAAAGTCATCCGTGCCAAGAGCGTTGACGAACTGGGCAAAAATATTGTCGTACAGGGCGGAACATTCCTGAACGACGCCGTCCTGCGCTGTTTTGAGCGTGAAATCGGCAGGAATGTCATCCGTCCGGCAATTTCCGGATTAATGGGTGCATTCGGTGCAGCGCTCTATGCCAAAGAACATGTCCAGGATTTAAAAAATTCAACGAAAAATCAATTAATCTCTCCGGAAGCGCTGGAACATTTCAATTATACTTCTAAAAATATCCGCTGTGGCGGCTGTACAGCAAATTGTTTATTAAATGTCATTCGATTCTCCGACGGTGGGAAATTCATTTCCGGAAATCGCTGTGAAAAAGGCGCAGGCATCAAACGAGAAAAAGAAATCCCGGATCTGTACAGTTACAAATATCAAAAAATTCTTGATCTTGTCAAGAAAAAACCAGCCCGGAAACGTGGTACGGTCGGCATTCCCTTAGTCCTGAATTATTATGAACTGCTCCCGTTCTGGCATAAATTCTTTACCAGTCTTGGCTTTGAAGTCGTCATCTCCGGCGAAAGCGACCGCAAGACCTACTTCAAGGGACAGCACACCATCCCTTCCGATACTGTCTGCTATCCGGCGAAGATTGCACACGGACATATTGAAAAACTGCTGGAAAAGCAGGTAGATTTCATTTTCTGGCCGTGCATGACATATAATATTCAGGAATCCGATACCAGTCATCATTTTAATTGTCCGGTTGTGGCATACTATCCGGAACTGATGAAAGCCAATCACAGTAATCTGAATTCTGAGAATTTTCTCTATCCGTATCTGGATCTGAACAGTCCCAAACATGTCATTTCTGTCATGAAAAAATTACTTGCCAATTATAAAATTCAGAAATTAATCCCGGATGCCGTGAAAGCTGCTTATCAGGCACAGGCAGCATTCCGGAAAGATCTCACGGAACAGGCAAAGAAAGTCATTGCGCAGGCAAGAGCAGAACAACGCAAGATTATCGTTCTTGCCGGTCGTCCCTATCATCTGGACAAAGAAATCAATCACGGCATTCACAAATTAATTACCAGTCTCGGGCTTGCCGTTGTGACGGAGGACAGCATTGCACTGCTCGGCGAAATGCCGAAGCTCCATGTGCATAACCAGTGGACGTATCACAGCCGGCTTTACCGTGCGGCACAGTACGTTACGACACAGCCGGATATGCAGCTCGTTCAGCTTGTTTCGTTCGGATGTGGCATTGATGCCATTACCACTGACGAAGTCCGGCGTATTCTGGAATCTTCCGGAAAACTCTACACACAGCTTAAAATTGACGAAATCACCAATCTTGGTGCGGCAAAAATCCGCCTGAGAAGTCTTCTGGCGGCAATGAATGCCTAAATTTTAAAACAGATGAAATTTCAGAAACCAGAAAGGAGAATCCCTGCTATATGCCTGAAAATTCCTGCAACTGTCACGTTGAATTGTCCGGGGACGGCTACCCGATTTTTACCCCCGAAATGAAAGAAACACATGTGATTCTGATTCCGACCATGCTCGAAATCCATTTTGAATTGCTGATCAGTGTGTTCGGACATTACGGTTATCGCTGTGAAATCCTGCACAGCGAATCCCGGAATGTTGTGGAAGAAGGACTGAAAAACGTCCACAATGACACATGCTATCCGGCATTGCTGTGCATTGGTTTATTCATGGAAGCACTCAAAAGCGGCAAATATGACCCGGATCACACAGCGCTGATGCTCCCTCAGACCGGCGGCGGCTGCCGGGCATCCAATTATATTTATCTGCTTCGCAAAGCCCTGAAAGATACGTTTCCGCAAGTCCCTGTAATCTCCCTGAATTTCGTCGGACTTGAAAAAGATCCCCGGAATGGCTGGCACATGTCCATGCCCATGATTATCCGGTCTATCTATAGTCTGATCTACGGCGATATTCTTCAGAGTCTCTATAATCAGTGCCGTTCTTATGAATTAATCAAGGGCAGTTCCAAAAAATGCCTTGACAAATGGATTCATACCATGTGCAAGGTTCTGAACACCAAAGATTACACGAATACCAAAAAATATTACAAGCTGATGCTTGCGGATTTTGCTAAAATTGAACGTTCCCGGATTCCCCGGATCAAAGTCGGGATCGTCGGGGAAATCTATGTCAAATATTCCCCTCTGGCAAATAATCATCTGGAAGATTTCCTGATTTCTGAGGGATGTGAACCGGTCGTTCCGTCCATGCTGGAATTTGTACTGTATTACTGTGTCAACAAGCTCCATGATGCCAAGCTTTACGGCAAAACGAACATTTCCACACCGATTTATCACATGATTTACAGAATGTTCCTGGAAAAACAGAAAGAAGTTGCCAGAATCATTAATGAACACGGCGTATTTACACCGCCACATGATTTCGAGCATTTAGTCGAATCCGTCAAACGTTATATCAATCTGGGCGTGAATATGGGCGAGGGATGGTTGATCCCGGCAGAGATGGGGGCGCTTGCCGAAAGCGGAACGAAAAATATTATCTGTGCCCAGCCGTTCGGCTGTCTGCCCAATCATATCATTGCCAAAGGCATGAGCCGGGCTGTGAAAGAACATTATCCGGATGCGAATATCATTGCCATTGACTACGACCCCGGCGCAACCCGTGTCAACCAGGAAAACCGGATTAAATTAATGCTTGCCAACGCCAGGACAAGTGAGACATAATCCGGCATAAAACTATTTACAAATCCGGAAAACTATGCTATAATAATATCAGATCAAATAAATTTAAAAACCGGAGGTGTATCAAATCCTATGAATGAGACTGTCGATACCGGTATGATTCTGGAATTTCTGCTCAGATCCCTCGGCGTGTTCGCTTTGATTTTCCTGATTGCCGTTCTCACGCCCTGGATGGCGAAGCATGTCGATTCCTGGATTGCAAACTACAAAAAATCCCATGGCGGGAAAAAATCTCCCGAAGATCCGAGATTATATACCGTCCGGTCAATTTATGAACTGCCTCGGGAAGAATCCAGAGAATCAGAAATTCCGGACGCTGAAAATCCTCCGGACTTTCCGAAGAAAAAATCAAAAAAAGCCGTTGTTGCTGTCAAGAAAAAAAATAAAAATAATTAATATTTTAAAATCAGAAAGGATTTTTTATCATGGCTAAAAATCAGAATCAGAAAAAAGCCGTTGAGGCGATTACATCCATGGAAGAGGACTTCGCCCAGTGGTATACGGACATTGTTAAAAAAGCAGAACTGATTGCTTACACCAGCGTCAAGGGCTGTATGGTCATCCGTCCTTACGGTTATGCGATCTGGGAAAATATCCAGAAAATTCTGGATTCCATGTTCAAGGAAACCGGACATGAAAACGTATGTATGCCGATGTTCATTCCCGAATCTCTGCTCCAGAAAGAAAAAGATCATGTGGAGGGTTTCGCCCCTGAAGTTGCCTGGGTAACGCACGGCGGTACGGAAAAACTGGAAGAACGGCTTTGCGTCCGTCCGACTTCTGAAACATTGTTCTGTGAACATTATGCACAGACCGTCCATTCCTACAGGGATCTCCCCAAATTATACAATCAGTGGGTGAATGTCGTTCGTTGGGAAAAAACCACAAGACCGTTCCTGCGTTCCCGTGAATTCCTCTGGCAGGAGGGGCACACGATCCATGCGACTGCCGAGGAAGCAATTGAAGAAACAGAAAGAATGCTGAATATCTACACAGAATTCTGCAAGAATGCTCTTGCAATGCCGGTTGTTCAGGGAAAAAAGACTGAAAGCGACAAATTCGCCGGTGCGGTATCTACTTATGCAATTGAGGCACTTATGCACGACGGCAAGGCGCTCCAGGCCGGCACATCCCATTATTTCGGAGATGGATTTGCCAAAGCATTTAACATCCAGTTCGCCGGCAAAAATAACACGCTGGAATTCCCGCATCAGACAAGCTGGGGTGTGACAACAAGACTGATCGGCGCAATCATTATGACGCACGGCGATAATAACGGCTTAGTTCTCCCTCCGGCAATTGCACCGATTCAAGTCGTGATTGTGCCGGCTGCAATGCACAAAGAAGGTGTCCTGGAAAAAGCAAATGCACTCTATCAGGAATTAAAAAATGCCGGAATCCGTGTCAAATTAGACGATTCTGAGAATTCCCCCGGTTGGAAATTCGCCGAATATGAAATGAAAGGCGTTCCGGTTCGTGTCGAGATTGGCCCTCGTGATATTGCCGCAAATCAGTGCGTGATTGCAACACGTCACAATTCTGAAAAGACCACAATTTCTTTGAATGATCTTGTGACAAGCGTAACATCCAAATTGCAGGAAGTCCACGACGGATTATATACTGCCGCACTGGAGAATAGAAAAAACAAAACATACCAATGCCGTACCATTGACGAAATCAACCGAGCGCTTGCTGAAAAAGGCGACGGATTCATCGAAGCTATGTGGTGCGGTGAGGAATCCTGCGAGGATGAAGTCAAGGCGCAGACCGGTGCAGGTTCAAGGTGTATTCCGTTTGAACAGAAACAGATTTCAGATACTTGTGTCTGCTGTGGAAAACCCGCAAAACACATGGTTCTCTGGGGAAAGGCGTATTAATTCATGCCGGATTGTTTAAAAAATAATTTTAAATTTAATTTGAAATTACTGCTTTCTGCTCTTTCCTGTGC
>CAMWWG010000080.1 GCA_947177935.1 uncultured Ruminococcus sp.
TTTAATAAATTTTAATTTTATTATACTACAAAATTCACAAAAAAGCAAGTGCTTTTTTAGATATTCTTATTCTGCATCTTTCATCTTTAATTTTCATCTTCCCAGTAAGAACTGCAAATATTCCATGCGAAACTCTTGCTATCATGATTAATCATGTAATTTAATATAATCTGCTCTGCTTCGGGATTCTGATTCGCTATGATGATTTTATAAGCGATTGAAATCAAATCATGAAATCTTTCCATTTCCGGAGCAAGTGAAACAACTGTTTTTGCGATTGTGTATGCTCGTTGCGGTTCTCGTTTTGCATTATATTTCAGCAAGCATTTCAGTCTGATCTGATCGTCTATATCAGAGCTTTTGATCCATTGTTCAACAAGTTCTTTCGTGATAGTGACGTTTTCAAGTCCAGCCGCATAGATTCCTGTTAATTCCTCCACAGTAGGATAAAATCTGAAATCAAAATTATTTTCTGCTACCGGTTTATTATAGAAATCATCAAATCGGACGAGTTGTTTTAATTTTAGTTGTGGTTTGTTCCTGCTATATGCAGTAAGGGTAGAAAGCGGAATCGTTATCTCCGAAAAGCAGGCATATGCAATTGATGAATGCTGTTCTTGATAAGTGCCTGACATAGGAATGATGACAAGTGTTGCTAATGGACAGCCTTTTTTAGCGGCGGCGTAAGCTTTGTGATGTCCGTCAAGCAATGCACAGATAAAACCATTGTCATAATAGGCAATCGCTCTTGGTGCATTGTCTTTATCAATCCTATCAGAATAATAGTCAGCTCTTTCTGGATTCAGGACAGCATTGGATTGTGTCGGATAGAGAAAAGCAGGAAATCCGTCAACGACTGTCAGAAAATCATGATTATAATATTCAGAACAGGACGCTTTGATATGACATAATTTATCAGGAACATTGGCAAAAAAATGATGACTGCCGTCTGTCGGATAAATTTCTGCATCTGCAATGATATAATATCCATCATCCAGCAAGTTAAGTATTGGTTCTATGTCCCGGACGGAGGTCTGTAAGTCAACATAGGCTGAATTGATCTTTTTACGGATGATCTGCAATGCTTCGCAATCCGTATTTTCAATACCATATCCCCTTGCAAGAAGTGCAGAACAAGTTGAGCAAACCGGATATTCCCCCTGAACAATCGGTTTTCCATTCAGCAGAAGAACAGAGTTGACAGTATAATCGTCTGTATCATCAGAACCAATTCTGGTTAATGCCGATTTTCCGCCGATCACTCTCACTAATACTGCATCACGACACCACAAGTATTGATTTATATCTATATTTATCATTTTTTGTAATTCTATCATACTATCTATTCTTCCTGTAAATTCTGATGTTTCACGGTATTCAAAAATTCCCGGTACAGATACAGAGAACCCAGACAGATCATCTGAGAATCCGCCGGGAGAATCTCCCGTGCTGTCCGGAGCGCATTTTCCATAGAGTCACAGACCCGGAGCGGAATCCCCGGCATGTCCCGTTGTAACGCAGTTTTCAGACATTCCGGATCTAATGCACGGACATGATCCGGACGGACTAACAGTATTTCTTCTGCGTAATCTTTCAGCATTTTGCCATACAGAGAATATTCTTTGTCTGCCAGAATCCCCAGGATAAATATACTTTTTTTCTGGAAATACAAATCCAGACTTTTTGTCAGCATTTCTATGCCGTCCGGATTGTGTGCGCCGTCAAAAATCACACAGGGATTTTTTGCAGAAATCACTTCAAATCTGCCATGCCAGCAACAACAGGCAAAACCGTCCCGGACAGCCTGATCCGGGATCAGAATCCCGGATTTCCGGAGAATCCTCACAGCATTTAATACAAGATTGGCATTTTCTGCCTGATATGCTCCCAGGAGCGATAATTTTAATTTGCCGAATCCCCGGCAGTTCAGCTCCGTCCCGGTGAGATAATAATTTGCAGAAATCACCAGATTTTCAGCCGGATAGTAATCCGCTTGTAAGCATTTGCTCTGCGCCTGAATAATTTTTAAAATTTCCGGATTTTTTTCACCGGTTAATACCAGACAGCCCGGTTTGATAATCCCGGCTTTGTGCCGTGCAATCTCCGGGAGCGTATCCCCCAGAAATCGACAATGATCTTTCTGAATATTTGTAATCACGGATAATACGGGATTTTGTATAATATTTGTACAGTCCAGATCACCACCCATACAGCATTCGATCACGGCAAAATCGCACTTCTGCCGGGAAAACAACAGATACGCAGTTACTGCCAGAATCTCGAATTCTGTGGGCGTATCCTGCATCTGTTCTGCCTGTTCCAGGACATGCCCCAGGACTTCACGGAGCGTCTGTCTATCAGGTAATTTTTGATTCATCCGGAAATAATCCCGGATGTCAAGCAATGCCGGCGACGCAAAATGTCCGGTCTGGTAGCCGGCTTTTGCAAGAATCCCGGCAAGCATTGCGCCAAAAGAACCTTTGCCATTCGTCCCGGCAATATGGATAATTTTAAAATTCTCCTGCGGATTGCCAAGCCGTTCCGCCAGTTCCCGGACGCGGGACAGCCCCAACCGGATGCCCTGGAATTTTTTTGATCTTAATCTTAATTCTAATTCTGAAATTCCTGCCATTAAAAAAGCCTTCCTTTCCGCCGGACGGCAAGAAAAGAAAGCCTTTTCGTCTATCCGGCATGTCTGATCCGGATCACATGTATCTGGAATTAATAAGCCGTTGCACCCAGGATGTCATAACGCTGATCAATGAACGCTTTCTTCATGTTCAGACCTTCTTGCAGATCAATGTCATAAACCTTGCCGCCTTTGAGTCCGACAATTCGGTTGCCAATGCCCTGTTCCAGCAGTTCTACAGCATGATAACCCATTTCCGTGGCAACGATACGGTCTCTGAGTGTAGGAGAGCCGCCTCTCTGGACATGTCCCAGAATGGTTGCCCTGGATTCCACGCCGGTCATTTCCTGGATTTCTCTTGCGATGTTCTCCGTCTGTCCAACACCTTCTGCAACGACAAGAATGAAATGATGCTTACCGCCTTTTTCACTCATGGTCTTGACCATTTTTCTGGCAATCTCATTCAGATCATATTGACGCTCTACCGTAATTGCAGCCTCTGCGCCAACAGCCATTGCCACATTGACAGCGATGAAGCCGGCACGTCTGCCCATGACTTCTACAACAGAACATCTGTCATGGGACTGGGTTGTATCACGAAGCTTGTCAATCATTTCCATGGCAGTATTCATTGCTGTATCATAGCCAATTGTATATTCTGTGCACTGGATGTCATTGTCAATTGTGCCGGGGATGCCGATGCAGGGAATGCCGACACTGGACAGATCGCCTGCACCTCTGAAAGAACCGTCACCGCCGATGACAACAAGACCTTCCAGACCAATTTCCTCGCAGACTTCCTTACCCTTGAGAACACCCTCCATGTTGCGGAATTCCGGACATCTTGCCGTATATAGGCAAGTACCGCCTCTTTGGATGATTCCAGAAACGCTTCTGGCATTCATCTCTACAAATTCACGATTGAGAAGACCGACATAGCCTCTCTGGATACCAATGACCTCCATGCCCTTGCTCAGTGCAGTACGTGCCACCGCTCTGACAGCAGCATTCATGCCCGGAGCGTCGCCGCCACTTGTCAAAACACCAATTTTTTTCATTCTGAAAATTCCTCTCCATTCTGCATAGTGCAAAATTCATATTGATCCGGATTTTAATATTTTAAATATTTTTATGAATTCCGGATCTTACAATTTCTATTTTACTATATTTTCGGAAATCTGTCAAGGGTTTTCATGAGTTTTTTTCAAATCTGTGGAACTTTCACTTATCTTGACAAGTGATAAATTGCTGATTGTAATGGTACAGGGTTTCATGTCTTTACTGCCGCAGTTAAATGCTATTTCACAGTTTTTGTCTGTAGGTGCAGTCATGGTAAATTCACATTCCATGTGCTGGATTTCTGGTGTATAATGCAGATTCACAGTGTGATATGGCAAATAATTATCATGATTCTGCATCACATTTCCGTCAGAAGTAACAGCAACTGTCGCTGAATAATCAAAAGCTAATCTATAAGTTGCTCCCTGTTCCAGCTGGATATTCTTGTAGGCAATCTGCGCATCCCAAGGATTGACACCGCCGTTTTCCACTGCAATGGATATGCCGTTTTTCTGATAAGTCACCTCAGCAGAAGCACCTCCCGTACTATCTACCCAACTTGACCAGTGATCCATACTGTTACATAAATTTTCTTTCTGGATCAGCAATCTTTTTAATAAGCACAGATCAAAAACAGTAATCTTCTCATCCTGATCCAGATCCACGACTTTCCAGTTGGTAAGCGTTGCATCCGGAATCGCAAGAAGCCATTTCTGGAGAATCACAGCATCCAGGATATCCGCAACGCCGTCATCATTTGCATCACCATAGAGCGTCGTATCAATTTCATACGAAGTACCGTCCGCAGCGGCAAGCATGGTATATAAAAGATCTTCCTGTGTCACACTGCCATCATTCCTGTTATATAATTTATACGCCGAACCATTGTCCCAGTAAATACAGGGGATGCCATAACTTTCACAGGTTTCTACATAATATTTTGCCCATGAGATAATTTCATCCATATTATCTTTTGTATAGGCACAACCGAATTCTCCGATGATTGCCGGAATGTCATTCAATATAAAATTATGATAAATGGCATCCAGCTGTTCGTCCAGATATATTTTATTTTTTTCCCAGGTTGTTTCCTCCGGATAGAACTCCGAAGTAAAATAAAACGGCTGATAGATATGACATTCTGCGATTAACTTATCTTCTGCCGTGTCATCCGGAAGTCTGAAATTGGATGTCACATAGGAATTTCCTGTTGCTGCATAAGTATTGACAATCAGGCAACGCTCCGCATTGTTTCCGCCGGATAACCGGACAGTATCCACAAAAATCTGATTCAAATCATTTACAATATTAAGAGATTCCTGACCTGGATTGACCCATTCGTTGTTATCATCCAGAATTTCATTGAATCCCTCGAAAATAAGTTTATCACCGTATTTGCTGAATCTTTCAGAAATCTGCTTCCATATTGCTGTGAACATTTCTTTTTTTGTGTCAAGATTCTGACTGCTTGCCTTTAACCAGCCGTTTTCTCCGGTGTCGTGATGAACGTTCAGAATACAATACATGTCATCATTCAGAACATAATTTACGACTTCTTCCACACGATCCATCCATGCTTCGTCTATTTCATAATCAGAATTCATGTGATTATACCATGTGACCGGCACACGGATGGTATTTACACCGCTGGCTCTGACACCATCAATCAGGGTCTGTGTCGTTCTGGGATTGCCCCAGGATGTCTCAGAAGAAACGCCCTGACAGCCGAGTGTCGTCCCGATGTAACTGTCTAACGAATTACCAAGATTCCAACCGAAGCCAATCTCTTCCACGATCTGACTGGCTGACTGCTCAAAATCCGCTTTTACGTCAATCAACACAAATGAATCTGAATTAAAATTCATTATAGAT
>CAMWWG010000081.1 GCA_947177935.1 uncultured Ruminococcus sp.
AGCTGATTCCCCGACAGCCCGAAAACAAGAAAATGCGTCTGACACTCCGGAAGAACCGTTCTTCTCCGGAAGAATCTGAAAATCCTGAAAATTTAAAATCTCAGGAAATTTCAGAAAATTTAGAAAATTCAGGAGGCGAGAATTTTGAAAAAACTTCATGATTTTCAGAATTTTCTTGCCGGTCTGCTGGACACCAAGCCTGTTTCCATGATTATTTCGATCCTGTGCGCTGTTCTGATCTGGTTTTCGGTTTCTGTAACAGTCTACCAGACAACGCATGTGCGGTTCTATCAGATTCCTTTGACGATTGACCTGACAGGAACTCCCGCCGAAGCAAATGGTTTGAGTTCTGTTTCCTGCGATGTCGAAATGGTCACGGTGGAACTGGAGGGAAACAGAGCGCAGATCGGCAGACTGACACAGGAAGATCTCAAAGCCAATATCATCACAGGCAATACCGATACAATCGGAGAATTTTCTTTTGAAATTTCGATTGAAACAGATAAAAATATTTCGTTCGTGTCAACAATTTCCCCGGATTACGCAACTGTGAAACTTGACCGGATTGAAACAAGAACCTATGATGTTACGGCATCGGTTCCCAACGTACAGGCAACTTCCGGTCATGCTATGGACAAGAATGATATTTTATTTGAACCTGCACAGATCGAGATCACAGGACCATCCACACAGCTTGACAAAATCAGCCGTGTAGAAGCCTACTCTGACAAATCACTGAAAATTGACAGTCTTTACTCTCTCTATACCAGTGAAATAAGATTATATTCCCCGGAGGGTGCGATACTGGATACAGATGATCTGGAAATCCCGAACACGAATTTTCAGATTACCATTCCTGTGCTGACGCAGAAAGAATTAAAATTAACTTATGATATATTCAATGCGCCGAGTAATTTCAATCTGGACTGGCTTAAGGAACATCTGCAACTTTCAGAAGATACAATTACGCTAGCATCACAGACAAATACCGCCTTTGCAGAACTGGATGAATGGCCTTTGGGCTCTGTCAAACTGAATGACATTGGTCTGACGTCCGAGAATTACTTTACCGTGGAACTCGGCGAAGAATTTATCAATCAAAGCGGATTCCAGCAAGTTAGATTAACACTGAATAATGAAAATGAAGAACTCACATCTAGAGAATTTCAGGTTAGCGACAACAATATTTCTGTTGTGAATGTGCCGAAAAATTATGATATTAATATCATTACAAAAAATCTGTCCGTGACAGTCATCGGCACAGAAGAAGATCTGGATGCACTCAGCACACAGGATATTATCGTAACAGTGGATCTTCTGAATAATTATAACATCACACAGAGTACATCAGTCAATGCAGATGCTACGATATCATTCTACGGGGAAGAATCCAGAATCTGGGCGGTAGGTGCATACAAAGTTGCTGTGGAATTAACAGAAAAGCCCACAGAAACAACAGTTGCGGAAACAATCTCCCCGACAGATTCCGAAACAACAACAGAAACAGAATCCGGCTCCTGACATCAGGAACCGGATTTTTTTATATATTTTGTGATCCTGTTCACAAGCAGTGATCCTGCAACCAGAAAAATTTCTGCCACTGTCTGCCATAATCTTGAAATCAGTGAAATCGTAACAGCATATTCTTCCGGCATAATCAGCAATAACCCTGCCATGAGAATCCCCTCTCGGACACCTAATCCGCTCGGCGCAAACAGTGCCAGAATGCCGATAATGGTAGATAATCCGTAGATTCCCCCGACGTAAAGCCACTGGGAAGCCGTCACCGGATAAATTGCATGGACTAACATGAAAAAGCCCGAACCTGCGACAAGCCAGTTGCAGATAAACAGGATAACCACACGAAGCAGATCCGGGTAAGCCATGGGAATTTCCATGTCTTTTTTCAGTAATTTTCCTGCCATTCTCAGAAAGAAATTAATAATTCTCGGATGAATAAAAATAAAAAACAAAATGATTAAAATTACCGTCAGCCAGGCATATTTTGCTAATAAATCATTCGGAAAGAAAAACAGCGAAATCAAAAATAAAAATGCAGCGCCCAGAAGTGTGCAGATATTCTCCAGGAAAAAACACACCGTTACTTTCCGGAGCGGCTGCCCAGCTTTTTCATATGCCGGACAACGTGCCATTAACAAAAATACTTTCCCCGGAATATACTTCCCCGGAATCGAGGACAAATAGGCAATGACGGCATCAAAATGTCCGATACTGCATTGATTTAATTTCGTGATATAATGCCACAGCGATGCCAATGTAATCATATACGCAAAATAAAACAGAAGCGAAACTAGAATGCTCCCCCAGTTCAGATTCCAGTTCATATTTTTAATAACATCCCAGTTGTCAATAAAATACTTCCCCAGGAAATAAACAACCAGTATCAGGAACAGAATCTTAACGCTCGAAAAAATATAATTTTTCAGATTTTTTTTATTTTTTAAATTATTATCTAACTTATTTCTGAAATTTTTCATAATTTCTGCTCCGGTTTGGTGGAACATTCGATTTTGCGGACTCTATACTGAATATCTTCCAGAATTTTCCGGTTGGCGGCAATCGTGTCCCCCAGCAGTCCGATCGTAATTGTCTGGAATCCCATCATGAGCAGAATTGCCGTCAGTATCAATGATTGTACATGTCCTGCACCATCTCCCATTGCCATAAAAATCAGAAACCGGATGCCAAGGACTGCGCCGAATAAAAATAAAATAATTCCGACAATACTGAAAAATCGTAACGGCTTGTACATCACGAATGATCGGATAATCACGGTTGCAGAACGTTTCATGTATTTCCACATACTGGAAAACAGACGGGATGGTCTTGTTTCCTCGTTCGTCCGGATCGGCACAGATGTCATGGCAATCTTGTTATGTCCTGCCTGAATGATCGTCTCAAGCGTATAAGTATATTCATTCACGACATTCAAACGCAGAGCGGCATCTCTGGAATATGCCCGGAAACCACTCGGCGCATCCGGGATATCCGTTCCAGAAGTAATTCTCACAACCCAACTGCCAATATGCTGAAATTTCTTCTTTTTCCAGGAAAAATGCTCTGTCTGATCAATGGGTCTCTCTCCGATCACAATATCAGCTTTTTCTTCCAGAATCGGCTTGACTAATTTTTCAATATCCGCACCGCAGTATTGATTATCAGCATCTGTATTGACGATAATATCCGCACCCAGATGCAGACAGGCGTCCAGTCCTGCCAGGAAGCCTTTGGCAAGACCCTTGTTTTGCTTGAATGATACAATATGATGGAATCCCAGTTCACGGGCTTTCTGGACTGTATGATCCTGACTGCCGTCATTGATGATTAAATATTCAATCTCATCAATGCCGGGGATCTCCCTGGGAAGATCCTGATAGGCTAATTCCAGTGTTTCTTCTTCGTTATAACACGGAATCTGGATAATTAATTTCATATGATTCTGTCCTTTCTCTGTTCTCTGGATTTTCTTAATTTTCTGGATTCTCCTGATTTTCGTTGATTTTTTCTGATTCTTCTTGTTCTTCTTCCTGATTTTCCTGTACTGTAAATTGCAGGGATTCCAGAGGAATGCCCAGGATTCTGCCGTCTTTGGGATGAATCACGGAAGAATCCCAGACCGGTGTGTGAAATCCGAAAATATTAGAACCATCCCGGAGTACATCCGCCGGAATTTCAAATACTAATGACTGTCCGTTTGTTTCTTCTGTGATGTTCTGTTCTGCAACTATCCTGCCATTGACAGATAATTCTACGGGAAATTCCGGTTGTTCCATTGCGCCCAGCGGAATCATGCCGGCAAGATTAACCGTCAGCGTATAATCCTCCTGCGCCAGAATGCACTGGATTGCCGCATATTCTGCATTTGTCCAGCAGAATGTCCCCTCATATTTGTCAATGCCGTATATCTGAAAATGATGAATCGTAGAAGCCGGGTACTCCAGGCAATCCTGTAACCAGGCATAACAGAAAATCTGTTTTGATACTGCCTCGAACTGCCGTGGCATTCCGGATTCCGGATGATTATCCAGATCTTCCATCTGCTGAATCATGTCTGTATAGATCAGCTCCAGATTATAATCTGTATCATGTGTGTAGGATTTTCCTGCAATAAAATAAAGATTTTCACAGTCTCCGGAAAGCCTTTCAAATTGTTTCGTGAGATCACTCTCCGCCGGATAGACGGCAGCGCCTGTGATTGCCCGGACAGGCAGCCAGAGCGTAAAAAGATAAGTATCTTCGATCACAACGCAGTCATTCTCCGTAATATGGGATGTAATATCTTCCAGTATCTCCCACTCCATCCGGGTATCGTCTCTGTGCGTCCGGAGAAAATCATCATATGGCAATGCAAAGCACAGACTCAGCATCAGCAAGGGACAAACTGCCTTGCTGTCTGCCTGATCCAGGGCGATTGCTGTGAAGATCACTGCAACCGGGATGAACGGCACTAAATATCTGGCATAATAATCATAATAATCAATCTGGAATCTCAAAAATCCGGAATAAATTAAAATACAGTAAAAAAATGATACAAAAATCACGAGCTTTTCCGGATTCTCCAGAAATATTCTGGTTCTGGTAAATAAAAAAATCACGCCGACCGGGAGCAGTGCTGCTCCGGCATTCTGAACAAATCCCAAAATCGTCAGAGAAATGATTTCCTCGACAGTTTCGAGTTTTGCCGTTGCCTGGTAGATGATATATAACAACGGCAATGCCGTCATGACAATCAACAGCCATTTCAGCGTTTTAGAATCCGGATCTAACACCAGTTCTTTCCGGATGCTGATTTTCCGGATGAACAAAACATAGCCAAGGCAGAGAATTTCCAGAATCACACAAACAATCGGAACAATTTGTGTGATATTATCCACATTCACACCATTGCCGAAAACAACCCGGTAATTATTCATGGTATAATAGGGCTGTACCTGTCGCATGGCAAAATAACTTGCCAGATAGACCGGCGACGTCAGCAATAATAAGCCTGCAAATATTTTTTTCTGTGTAAAAAAATACAAGCCGGCATAAGTCAAGATCACGTACGGGATCAGCGTATAGATCGAAACATGATAACAGCCAAATACCATTATGGGAATGATGGAAAATCCTGCATATGGAAAATTTTCAGAATTTTCAGGATCTCCGGCATTCCCGGAATCTGTTAAAAAATACAGGAATAACAATACAATCACAGCAAGAAACAGCTCCGTCAGCGTCGATTTTCCGACCCAGATCACAATCGGAGACAGTGCGGCCGTCACACAGGCTGTCAGCATGGAAACAGATTTTAATTTTAAATTTTCACAGACAAAATAAATTAAAAATATCACTAAAATATAGAACAGATTCTGGATCTCCGCCATGTGCGCCATTCCGAAAAGTTTCCCCCAAAGGGCAAGCATTGTCGCATATGTCGGAATTCCGTGATAGATCCCGGAAACTTCACTGATCTCCCGGTTATAGGAACAATCCGGAT
>CAMWWG010000082.1 GCA_947177935.1 uncultured Ruminococcus sp.
TGTTATGACAATTCTGGAAAAGTTCTGTCGAAGTCGTTTTTATCTGCAATTCTCTCAATCTCCCATAGCAAGGGCATTTCCGTTGAGTCTTTACCTGACGAATCTGTTCTATGCAGTAATATTTCTGATATTTTCAGAAGATTTTCCTAAAATCGGGATTTTCTTCTCTTTGATTTTATTTGTATTGTTCTGGAATTCTGCTTTTATTTCTGGAAAGTTCCATACCGGAATTTTCGGCGCATGTCTGATGTTACATGTCGCTGTCAGCACGATTGTAAATACCTGGTTTAATTCTGAAATTATAGGCACAAACTGGTTTAATTCTAAAATCATAGGCACAAAAGAGATTCATTTTACTTTCGGATATATGGCAATGATTCTGTTGGCATTTCATAAAATCCCGAAATTAAGAACTGAATTGACGGAAACATTCAGCAAAGCAGGCGCAATTGTAAGTATTCCGTTCTTTCTGGGTTCCATTTTCTATCATCTGGGCGAAAATTATGAAATTGCATTGATTTATATTTTGATTGCAATCGGATTTACATGTTATCAAAAATATCGTTATCCACTCACAGAAAGCAGAATTTATTTCAGCCTGGAATGCAGTATTCTGTTTTTTGCAGCGATTACCTCCTCGACGTATCAGATTGCGGCGCTCCTGCTGGTATGTAGTGCAATTGTCCTGTTGATACAGGCATTTTTGCGGAAAAATACTGGTTCTCTGGTGCTTGCCATTGCCGCAAGTGCCGGAATGATCCTGTCCGGCTATGCGCATTCGGAAATGACAATTTTATTCCTGGGTGCAGGATTGTCCATCGGTGGTGCAGTCTATGCCCACAGGACACAGAGAGAACTTCTGGAGATCTGTTGTTCCTGGACAGGAATTGCCTTGCTGATTCCGGCAACTATGAAATTATGTTCTCTCTGGATGGAATCTTCCACAGCATCTGTCGTCAGCCTGATGATTCTGGTGATGTGTTATCTTCTGGAAATTTTCGCATTTCCGGGACATGCAAGATCCCAGAAGACAAAGCCTTATTATGAAACTGTATCCATTGTGATTTCCTTTGTTGTGTTTTTTCAGTATCTGGAAACACAAAAAATTGGTGCGACCGGGACAGGGATTCTGTTGTGCATCAGTTTGCTGATTTTTTCGGCTGGATTTCTCAGAAAGAATTCTAATGCCTGGGCAATTCCGCAGTTGGTAATGCTGTATTTCACCTGTTCGCATATGATGAAATCCCTGACGGATTCTGTTATGATTCAGGTCATTAGTTATCTGGTATTATTATTAATTTATGTAGCAATGGGCAGGATCATTCTGCCGGATCGGTTTTACAGATCGGATGCGTCCGGAATCCGGATTGACTGGGCATTGATTGCCGGAATTTTTCCGATTTTTGGGATTGCGAAAACAATTGACTGGTATCCGCCAATTGTAACATGTCTGTTATTGGCTGTCTATTCTGTCTGTTATATTCACCGGGTGGACAACAGCAGGATTCCGGCGTTGATGGGATCCGGATTTGCATGTCTGGCGATTTTTTTCCATGATATAGAAGATCCGTTCGGGATGATGTCACTGTTTTCCGGGGAGAACAATCAGATCCCCGGTGTATTAGGGATTCTGCTTCCGGGGCATCTGTTTATTTTGTCATTGCTCTGGATTTTGCCGGCAGCAAGCCGGAATCGTGTGCATACAATCCGTTTCGGGATGTATTGCATTACGATGATATGCATGTTAATGACAAACCTGTATTCTGGAAGCGTTACGGATTCAATTCTCATAGCCGTGATTGGTTTTGTGATTCTTGCCGGGAGTTTCAGCGTGAAGAAATTGCGTTGGTTCACACTTGGTTTTGCATCATTGATTCTGACAACAATCCGTGTGACGTGGAAATTCTGGACATCTCTGCATTGGGGCGTATATCTGTTTTTTGCCGGGATTGTCTTGATTGTGATGGCATCATTGTATGAATATGTTACCCGCAAAGCGCAGGAGCGTCCGGAAAATTCAGAACAGAAACGCAAGCCGTTCTCAACATGGACATGGTAAAATGAAAAAATTTAAAATAAAAAATAACGATTCTGTTTTCAGAACCGTTATTTTTGTCAGTTCGGGAAAATTTCTTTGAAAAGCTCTTGCATAAATCCGGAATTTCTGCTATAATAGAGTTAAGCAAATTTTATGACACTATTTATTATAATTTATTAATTTATTATTTATTAATTTGACAATTTATAGGAGAATTTTTTATGATACGAAATCAATTGACTGCGGCAGTCTGTGCTGCCTGTGTGACAATTTCTGCAATGCACTGGATTCAGCCGTTTTCTGCATTTGCAGAAAATGACAAAATCAGCATTGCTATCGATCAAAAAACGCTTACATTGGATGAACTTCAGGAATGTGACTACACCGTTCCCGTTTTTGTTCGTCTGGATCAGAATATCAGCATTAACACGGCGGAAATGATGATCCAGGTGGACAGTCGCTGTGATTTTGAAACTATTACAAACCCTACGTTTTGTTATGAGCAGACGGAACAATTTCTGATGATGGAAATGATCAGCAGTTCTAAATTTGATGATAATTCCATCCGATTTCTATGGGCATCCGCCAATAGTATCGACGAGGATACAGGTTCGCTTGTGTTATTACTGGTGCACGTGCCGGAGGATGTCCAGGGCGGTGAAAAATTTGCAATTTCCTACCTGCCGGAAGTCACGCACCAGGGGCATACATTTGAACATATCTGGGGGAAAATTGGTCTGGAAAGCGTGAATTATGCCAAGAAGGGACAGGTGGAGTGGACGGACGGCTGGATTGCAGTTGCGCCGGAATCTGAAATAGCTCCGTCCGGCAAGGAGTCACTGCCGGGGGATGTGAATCTTGACGGATCTGTGGACATTACGGATGTAATTCTGATGAATCGTGTCTATGTCGGCGTGGAGGAGATCAGCGCAGAGGCGAAAGCCAACGGAGACACAGACGGGGACGGCAAGATATCTTTGACGGACAGCATGAACGTACTGCGATTTCTGGTGCATTTAATTGATGATTTAAAAAATATTAATTAATATTCAGAAAAATCAGGCATTAATTTTGAGAAATTAACGCCTGATTATTTATTTTATAATAAAATGAACTTAATTAATTGCAATCTGTCTGTGTGCCGGCACAGCTGCTTCTTTTTTAGGAATTACCAGGTGCAGGACACCATCCAGGAAATTTGCCTGAATGTCCTCCTCTGTGACTGCATCGCCGACATAAAAGCTCCGGCTGTACGAACCGGAAAAACGTTCCCGGCGAAGATAACTGCCCTTTTCGTCCTGCTCGCTGTCTTCATGTGTCGTCATGGCATTGACGGTCAGACATCCGTCATGAATTTCAGCGCTGACGTTCTCTTTTTGAATGCCCGGCAAATCCACAGCGATCTGATAATTTTTTTCTGTCTCTTTAATATCCGTCTTCATGGGACTGCTCTGTGTTCCCTGGATTGGCAGGAATGCACGGTCAAAGAAATCATCAAAGCCGTTCTTACGGAATAATTCCGGAAAAAACATAAGAAAAACTCCTCTCTGAGAAAATAATTTTTTAATTTTAAAATTCTCTTTCCCGATCTTAGCATTCCCGGTTTTGTTGTTATCATACGCTGAAAAATCTGTTTTGTGAATTTCCCTTGTAAAATCGACCGGAAACTATTGACAATGTAAAAAAACTATGTTATAATAATAAAAATTATTTTTTATTATATTACAGAAAGGAGAATTTTCATGTTCAGAAAATTAAGCATTCCGCTTGCCGTGATTCTGGCAGCAGGCTCTCTTGCTGTTTACAATCCGGGAAGCTGTCCGGCAGAAGCCTTGGATCTGGATGAGAAAGAATGCATGCTCCGGAATACAGTAACCGGAAAATATCTGACTGTCCGGAATTGCGGAATAGATGATACAGGCGTCTGTGCCTACAGTGCGGACGGCGTTGCGGATTATAATACCTGGGTGCTGGTTCAGGGATGGCCGGGTGTATATACAATCCGGTCAGGACTTGCCAATAATTTATATCTGACAACAGGTGATGACGGAAGTCTGGTGGTCGCACAGGAAGATGATTCTAATTCTTATCAGAAATATACACTCGAACAAGAACCAGATTCCAATCTATGCAGGATTACTGCAGGGGGTTGGAATGTCGCACCGGTATCTGATACAGATGGTGCAGATATTACAATGATGAGTGATACAGATTTCGCAGAATGGGAAATTGTTGATCTTTCTTACAGAGGAAGTGTCGGCGATGTGAACTGTGACGGAAAAGTTAATATTTATGATATGCAGCTTGCAAAGATCATTGCAAAAGACCGGAAAAAAGCGAATGTCATGCAGGCATCCCGTGCGGATGTCAATGGTGACGGCGAGATTGATTCACAGGATCTGAATCTGATACAGGAATTTTTATTAACCAGATCTGACAGATTTCCGAAGAGGGGCGTAGATCTGATTGCGAATACAATTGAGCCAGTAGTAGCTGATGTGATTCTACCGCCTGTTGATCCCGATCCGGATCCTGAACCGCCGACAACTGAGCCGACCAGTGAACCGACTACCGAACCGTCAGAGCCTGTAGAACAGATCACATTAGCAGACATGCCAGAAGAATATCAGGAATCCGCAGAATGGATCTGGCAGAATCGTTGTGTCTATGAGAATTCCACAAGTCGTAGAAATACAATCTTTGACCAGATTGACGCAGGCAAGGGAACGTTGAATTTTGTCGTGAGATGGCAGTCTTACAAGACAATTACTTATGAACAGAGACAACAGTTTGAGAAACTGGCAAGTGATGCAGTCAATGCGTGGAATGATTATCTCAAAGGCTATGACGGCTGGAAGTACGATCACATTGACGTGAAGATTGTCGGGTGGGCAGTCCTGGACAAGAGCTGTCTGCTGGATCTGCACGACGATGAAATTGTTTATGATAATTTAATTTCAGATTATGACAGTCAATATGATACAAGTAACGGTTATGAGACAATTCCGGATAAACTGCCAAGTGCGCCGTCGGAATTATCCCGGTTTGATCATTTTGCAGAATCGGGCTATGAATATCCGGGCGGATTGGATCAGCGTTTTGACATGTATCTCTGGGCAACGCAGGGATTCCCGGCAATCGGCGGTGCAGGCGGTGACTGGGGACAGCGGTTGTCTGATGATGCGTATATTGCTATGCTGGACGGCACAAATCTACATGTATTAGAGCATGAAATTGGTCACGGCTTCGGCATTACGGACTTCTACGGAGAGAACGGCACAAATTCCGGACCTCCTCCGGCAGGCTTCCCGGATGATGGCACATCCATCATGATGGCAGGATCTTCCACGAAGAATACAGAATTTGACGGCTGGTTACTGCGGTATAACTGGACTCAGATCAAAGACGAAAA
>CAMWWG010000083.1 GCA_947177935.1 uncultured Ruminococcus sp.
TCGTTGAATCGTATTTTTGTACTTATTGAACAATTATCGGATATTTCGCCCCCCCCCATTGTGCAAGTTGATGTTTGCGTAATTTGCATAATTTACTGTTATCCGTTTCAACATATTCGACATACTATTCTCCCCCCTTTCTGGCTTGATATTATTATACTATTTACGACAGAATTTGTCAAGTAAAATTAAAAAAAGCTGTGCGGAACGACTCCACACAGATTTTTTATTTTTAAATTTAAAATTATTTTAAAATCAAGAGAAATATTTCTCGAATGCCTTAAAATTTTCACGATCACGTGGTGTAGTATACACTGCAAAGGTAATGTGACAAAATTTGTTTTTGAATTCCAGTTCATTCAGGACTTTGCGATAAGCCTGTGCGACGACATACGGATTATTTTGGAATGCACCACAACCGAATGCGCCGAGCACAAGAATTTCCACATGATGGGCAAGTGCCACCGAAAGCAAATGTTTTGCTCTTTTGTAATGCAATTTCCCAAGCTCCTGGTCAATCAGTTGCAATGCAGAACCGCCCTTGCCGGGATTCATGGCATTATACGGCTTGCGTCGTAAATTCGGCGCAGCACATGTTAAAATATCTACTTTGCACCAATCCGCCTGCGGCATCCGCTCCGGCAGGCTCGTATCTGTCTTGAAGATCATCACATCCGGCGACCAGATACACGCATCCGTGTAACGCAGGTCATGCCGGTTTCTGTGAAACAGATAATAATCCTGTTTCAACCAACCTTGATTCAGACAGGGATAGAGATTGGAGCAGCGGCATAAGCTTTCTTCCTGCGCACGTGACCCATTTGTCACACCGCCGCCGGGATTGGTTGCCGAAGCAAAATTATGCACAGCAATTCTGGCACCTGGGTATTGTTTCCGGAGCTGAATTGCCGTCTCAAAAGATTTCTGCGGCAGGACTTCCATTTTTGTCTGGAATTCCGGGAGATTCTCCGGGATTTCCGGTGTCTTTCCCTCTGGGTATAATTCTGTATGACTGACGGAATATTCCGTGAATTTTTTCAATTCCGAATTTTCTGCAATCCAGTTCATGGAATCTTCAAAAACTTCCACAAGATTCGCCATTTTAAACCCCTCTTAAAACTTATTTTTTAAAATTATAGCACAAAAATTCCGCCTTGTCAAGAATTTTTCAAAAAAATCGCAAAACAAGTTGACAAATATCTCAAATAAGACTATAATGATAAGTAGCAGAATTTTAAAAATTTTTTAAAATAAAATCTGCTGATTTTTGTACAAAGGAGCATTTCAAAAATTGAATATTTTAATTGTAGGGTGCGGAAAAGCAGGAATGATTCTGACCCGGACACTCTGTCAGGAGGAACATAATGTTACTGTGATGGACATCAAACCCAATCTGGCGGAAAATGTTCTGAATAATTTCGATGCACAGGGGATTACCGGCAACGGACTGATTATCAAGGATCTGCAGGACGCAGGTGTAGAAGAAGCACATGCAGTGATTGCAATGACGGACTCGGACGAGACAAACATCTTATGTTGTATGATGGCTCGCAAATGCGGCGCAAAACATGCGATTGCCAGGGTTCGTAATCCCATGTTTTCACAGCAGCTTGTCTTTATGCGAGATGAACTGGACATTAGCCTGATGGTCAATCCGGAATACCAGACAGCAAATGAAATCGCCAGAATGCTTCGTTATCCCAATGCAATTCATGTGGAAAGCTTTGCCAACGGACGGATGGAACTTGCAGAAATGCGTGTCATGCCCGGCGGAATCATGGACGGGCTTGTATTATCTGCACTGCCGTCAAAAATGAAACTGAGATTACTCGTGTGTGCCGTCATGCGTGACGACCAATGCCTTATTCCGGACGGCAATTTTGTTCTCCGAAGTAATGACAGAATCTATATCACTGCGGCGCACAGCGAATTATCCAAATTTTACAAACAGGTGGGCGATGTCAAGAACCGGATCAAGTCCGTTATGATCGTCGGCGGCGGCAAAATCAGTTATTATCTGATCCGGCAGTTATTGGAATTGGGCATGCAGGTCAAAATCATTGAACAGGATCTGAACCGCTGTGAACAGCTCAGTGAATGGTTTCCGAAAGCAGATATTATCTGTGCTGATGGAACAGATCAGGATATTTTGCTGGAAGAAGGCATTGCGAATGTGAATGCCTGCATTACCCTCACCGGCATTGATGAAGAAAATATTATTCTATCGCTCTATGCCAAAAAAATTGGTGTCAACAAGATCGTGACGAAAATCAACCGGACATCTCTCCTGCCGATTTCTGATAGTGTGGGACTGGAAAACATTGTCTCTCCGAAAAATACAACGGCGGCGCTGATCCTGCAATATATCCGAGGAAAAGAAGATTCTCAAGGGAGTAATATCAATACGCTCTACAGATTAGCCGAAGACAAATTGGAAGCAATTGAATTCATTGTCCGGGGCGATGCAGATTATATCGGCGTTCCACTGAAAAAATTAAAAAGTGGTTCCGGATTCCTGATTGCCGGAATCATCCGGAATAATAAACGCATTATTCCGACCGGTGATGACTGTTTAAAATTGAATGACAGTGTTATTATTGTAACGACAAGACAGAAAGTCGCAAGTCTGGACGCTATGTTTCATGCAGAGGAGGCGGACAGATCCTCATGAATTATAAAATGATCGGCTATCTGACAGGACAGATGATCCGTGTGCTTGGCATTTTAATGCTCCTGCCTTTGATTGTGAGTTTGATTTATCAGGAACCGGCAAGCCGGAATGCTTTTGCGGTGACAGCCATTGTCCTGATTGTGGTCGGAACGCTTGTTACACTCAAAAAACCGGAAAACAAAGAAATTTACACCCGGGAGGGAATGGCAACTGTCACGGCAACATGGATTCTGGTCTCCATTCTGGGCGCTGTGCCTTATTTTCTGTCCGGAGAAATCCCGAATTTTGCAGATGCTGTGTTTGAGACAGCCTCCGGCTTTACAACAACTGGTTCTACCATTTTGAACGATGTGGAATCCGTCTCGAATGCGTGTTTGTTCTGGCGGAGTTTTTCCCACTGGCTGGGCGGTATGGGCGTTCTGGTGTTTATCCTTGCTGTTCTACCGCAGAATGATACCAAGACAATGCATCTTGTAAGAGCCGAATCTCCGGGACCAACCGCCGGAAAATTAGCATCCAAGATGAGTTTTTCCGTCCGGATGCTTTACGGGATTTATATTGCGTTGACAGTACTGGAAACGATTTTATTAACATGCAGCAAAATGACATTCTTTGAGGCGCTTAATCACGCTTTTGCAACAGCCGGGACAGGCGGTTTTGGCATGAAGAATGCCAGTATTGCCGCTTATGACAGTGTCTATATTGATGTTGTGATTACAATTTTTATGCTGTTATTTTCTGTTAATTTTACGATGTATTATTTTTTGTTAAGCAAGAAATTTTTACAGGTGTTCAAAAATGAAGAATTACGATTTTTCCTGAGTATTGTCGTAACGGCGTCTCTTTTGATTGCGATTAATATTATCCCGGTTTATGGAGGATTTTTCAAATCCCTGCGTTACTCGTCATTTCAGGTATTAACTGTAATTTCTACAGCCGGTTTTGCTACAGCAGATTTCACAGAGTGGCCTTTCTTCTCCCAGATGATTTTATTAATTCTGATGTTTGTCGGAGGATGTGCCGGGTCTACTGGGGGCGGATTAAAAGTCATGCGCATCCTGATTATGTGTAAAACGGCACTGCGTGAAATTAGGTGTGTACTGAACCCTCGTTCCGTTGTCACGATAAAATGTGATGGAAAAGCAATTGATAAAGAAGTTGTCCGTGGCGTGAGTTATTATTTCGTCGTATTCATGTTATTACTGGCAATTTCTGTCCTGCTTCTCTCGCTTGACGGGCATGATATTCCGACAACAGTCACAGCCGTAATTACCTGTCTGAACAATGTGGGTCCTGGACTAGGTGAAATCAATCCGTCGGGAAATTTCTCCGGATTCTCGTCCTGGTCAAAGGTTTTATTAAGTCTGGACATGCTGCTTGGCAGACTGGAAATTTATCCGATGTTAGTTCTGTTTACAATCCGGAAAAAATAAGATTAAAAAATAATACCTGGAATTTTCAGATTCCTGGTATTATTTTTTATATTTAATTCATTTTTTCACTGTTCTGCAAGAATATGATAACATTCTGGTCTTCTGTCCCGGAACAACCCCCATTCCAGGCGTGCTCTGTCGATCTGGTCAAGATCTAATTCCTGGATTAAAACAGCATCGCCGTCCCGGTCAGCTTGTTGCAGGATTTCGCCGGTTTCATCTGTAATAAAAGACGAACCATAAAATAATAAGCTTGATTCCTGGTTTGCATTTTCTGCACAAGGCTTTACAGATTCCAAGCCATAACGATTGGCGGCAATGACAGGAACAATGTTTGCCGCTGCATGTCCCTGCATACATCTGCGCCAGTGTGGCATACTGTCGCAGTTCAGAATTGGTTCTGAGCCGATTGCCGTGGGATAGCATAATATCTGTGCGCCTTGCAATGCCATTGCCCTTGCCGTTTCCGGAAACCACTGATCCCAACAGATGCCGACGCCGATTCTGCCATATGCAGTATTCCAGACACGGAATCCGGTATCACCCAGCGTAAAATAAAATTTTTCCTGATAAAAATGATCGTCCGGGATGTGTGTCTTCCGGTAGACACCGAGAATTTCGCCATTTGCGTCAAGCATTGCAATGGAATTAAATAATCTGTTCTGTTCTTTTTCATAGAAACTGATCGGCATGACAATGTTTAATTCTCTGCATAATTCTGCAAAATGCCGGACTGCAGGATTTTCCTGTACTGGTGCTGCAAATTGATAATAGTCATATCTTCTTTCCTGACAGAAATAATTTCTCTCAAATAATTCCGGCAGTAAGATTAAATTTGCATTCTGTGATGCCGCTTCCCGGACAAGTTTTTCTGCGTTGGCGATATTTTCAGATGGATTTTTCGTGCATTGCATCTGGATTGCTGAAACAATCATAATATTTTTCCTCCTGATGGAATTTGCTGTGTCAGACAGTGGATGTTGCCACCACCAAGCAATAATTCTCTTGCCGGGATGGGAATAATTTCCCGATCCGGACACAATTTCTGCATAAGTTGGATTGCGGATGCATCACTGCGGGCATTTTCATTTCCGAACTGCGGCAGTAAGACAGCCTGGTTTGTAAAATAAAAATTCACATAAGATCCGGCAAGCCGTTCTCCGGCTTCTCTCGTATCTTCACCGGGTGCAAACACATAGCCTTGTAAATCCTGTTCTGTGACACAGACAGGATATTCCGGGATTTGCAATTTGTGAACTTTTAACTTTTCACGTTCCAGGACTTCCAGACAGGATCTTGATAATGAATATTGTGGGT
>CAMWWG010000084.1 GCA_947177935.1 uncultured Ruminococcus sp.
TACCAGGGGCGTTCCTGGGCGGTGCTGTTTTCTGTCTGTTCTGTGATTTATTAGCTAGGAATCTATTTGCACCGACGGAGCTGAGCATCAGCACTGTAACGGCATTATTCGGCGCACCTGTCGTCATCTGGATCATGCTGCACAGAGAGAAAGGCAAAAATCTATGAATCAAAATCTGATCAAATTACAGGCACAGCATGTCAACTTTGGCTACGGCAAAAAAATTATCCTGAAAAATCTCTCTTTTGAGCTACATGCCGGAGAAATTCTGACACTGATCGGTGCAAACGGTGCAGGAAAATCCACAATCCTGAAAACAATTGCCAAACAGCTCCGGACTGTTTCCGGTGTGATGTATCTGAACCAGAAAAATTTGCAGAAAATCCCGGAAAAAGCACTTGCCCGGGAATTATCTGTCTTTCTGACGCAAAGAATTGATCCGGAATTGATGACATGCGAGGATGTCGTTGCATCCGGACGTTATCCGTATACGGGCAGATTAGGAATTTTATCCGAACAGGATAAACAAAAGATACAAGAGGCACTGGAATTAGTCCATGCTCTTGAATTTCGGCAGACGGCATTTCACCAGATCAGCGACGGACAAAGACAAAGAATCATGCTTGCAAGGGCCGTCTGTCAAGAACCGGAAGTATTATTACTGGATGAACCGACTTCATTTCTGGATCTGAAACATAAATTAGAATTATTAGCTCTGATCCAGAAATTAACCAGAGAAAAGCAGATTGCTGTCATGCTGTCCCTGCATGAACTGGATCTTGCTCAGAAAGTCTCCGACCGAATTCTTTGCGTGTCCGGGGATGTCTGCCGGATCGGCACACCGGAAGAGATCTTCACAGATCAGAATATCCGGGATCTGTATCAAATCCAATCCGGGAGCTATTCCGTCCTGACCGGATCACCCGAATTAGCCAGACCGGAGGGAGAACCTGAAATTTTTGTCATCGGCGGTGCAGGTTCGGGCATTCCTGTCTATCATCAATTGCAGAGAAAACACATTCCGTTTGCGGCAGGTGTTCTGCATCTTCATGATCTGGATTATCCGTCAGCGAGTGCTTTAGCCATGCAGGTTATCACAGAACAGGATTTTGAACCAATTTCAGACTTGAAAATTAATCAGGCATTGCAAATTATGCAGACTTGCAGATCAGTGATCTGTACTGTAAAACAGTTTGGGAGCATGAATGCCGGCAATCAAATTTTACTGAAAAAAGCTATAGAAACAGGAAAACTCACAGAGATCTGAAAAATCTCTGTGAGTTTTTATTGATTATTTCAAGTCTTTCTTCTCAAATCGTTTCATACCTGAAAGAAATGATATTAGGATCATCATACAGGAAGATACTATCATTCTGGGCAGATGTTCCGCTGACATATAGGTAATTTGCCAAGCCTGACCTGATGGAAGAAAATCATAAAGTATTTCCAAAAATGTACGGTAAATGCCCTTAGGATAGTGGGGATTTTCTCCATAAATATGCTCGGTTACTCCATTTTCTGTGATAACACGAAATGTTTCCGCAGGAAGTTTCAGATTCTGCCCGGTGATGATTCCAATATAGATCACAATCAGCATCACAAATAGTGTCAGGGCAGTTCCGGCAGTTCGTTTCTGCATGACAGTTATCAACATACAGTAGACAGAAATACATGCGGATATACAAAGGATTCCACTTGTCAAATACAGCACAAGCACACCGGTAGTTCTTTCAAAATCTCCTAGTAACATCAAATCAAGCAATGTAGAAGGGATCACATACGCCAGACACATTGTCATTCCTGCAATCAGACAAGTTAAGAATTGTGACGTATAAACATCAGCCCTGCTGTGTCCTACGGATAATTTATTACGTACCGTTCCGTTGTCATATTCCTCTGCACAGAACACACAGCATAGAAAAGCCGTCATGATACATACAGGGATGATATAGCCACCGAATAACTTATCCGAACTGGATAATTGTGCATATTTCACCGTCTCAGAATACTGTTGAATAGGTGCGACAATGCCATAGATCAGCATAACAGATACACCAAACAGAAACAAAATGTGTTTCCGGAGCCTTGCCAGGTCGGCAGATAATAATCTATTCATACTATCTTATCTCCCCTCCCCTTGTCTTTCTGTATGATCTGCATTTTCTATCAGTGAAATATAGAAGCTTTCCAGATTTCTTTCTTGTTCTTTCACAGAAATAATTTCACATGTTTCTTCAGAAAGTTCTTGCACAAGCTGTGTGATATTCAGCTTTGTGTCAATTTCAGCCGTCCGGCTGTCAATGATCCTGTATGTTATATTTTTATGATCCAGAATCTTTGTCAGCGCCTGGAGATCGGTCACTGTGATCCGCATACAGGACTGACAGGAAGCTTCCAGCTCCTCCGCACGCATTTCACAGAGCATACGCCCGTTGTCAATAAATCCGTAATGTGTCGCAAGTTTAGATAATTCTTCCAGAATATGACTGGAAATCAGTACTGTGATCTTTTGTTCACGATTTAATTTTAAAATCAGATTTCGGATTTCAATAATCCCCTGTGGGTCAAGTCCGTTGATTGGCTCATCCAGTACCAGAAAATCAGGATTTCCGCAAAGCGCAATTGCAATTCCTAAACGTTGCCGCATACCAAGAGAAAAATTTCGGACTTTCTTTTTTTCTGTGTGTTCCAATCCCACCAGTTTCAGCAATTCCTGTAATCCGTCAAAATCCGGTATTCCTAAAATCCTGTACTGCTGTTTCAGATTGTCCACGGCTGTCATGTCAGGATATATAGATGGTGTTTCTACAACCGATCCCATTTTTCTGCGTGATTCAGAGATTGCTTTGTTCGTATTTCTGATGCCGTACAGCTCAAATTCTCCGCTGGTGGGATGTTGCAATCCGCATATGATGCGGATCAGTGTCGTCTTACCCGCACCATTTCTTCCAACGAACCCATAGATAGAACCTTTTGGCACATGCATCGTCAGACCATTCAGAGCCTTGAATTGTTTGTAATATTTGCAGATTGCATTTGTTTTCAGAATATCATCCATGAACAACCACCCTTTTCCATCCCTGTGCGTTTTTTAATTATAGATATGTGAATAAAAGTAATCCTGTATAGGCAACTATTCCAAGTATAGTTATGATTCCATAAGAAAGTAAATTTTTTGTTTTAACAACATTTTTTCCGTTAATAACAAGATACAGTATCATACCAATGATTATTTTCATAATCACTGCTGGTACCATGTGCAAATAACCCGAAATATGCAGAAGATTATCAATTCCCTCAGCAGTAAAAACAGCAGGAAGAAGATTCATACCACAGTATTTTAGTTTACTGTCTTCTTGATTGGCAAAATACGCACCAATACCGAAAATGCTTCCTGCCAAAAGTGCAATTACTGACCACATTAATGCACCTTCTGTCATGCAAAACGGATGATGGTTGTGTATTGCTTCAAAAATATAGTATCCATAAACACAGCCTAACAAGCAAATAATTGTAGTAAGCATGGAATTCAGTTTATTTTCTTTTATAAAAAAACTGAACAAAAATGCAGGAATGAGCCAAACAGCTCCCGAATTAGCCAAAAAATTCAGATTAACCGGAAGACATGCTTGTCCTAACAGTGTGAGTACACCAACAATGAAACCAATGATAATCGCTGAACTATATTTTTTCATGATGCTCATTTTAACAACCCACCTCCATGATACCTATATTTTGCTGTTCTTGTTCCGGCAGATCAATGCTGACTTTGAATAAATCACCATCAATATGCAGATTCAGTTCGCCGTTATGCAGATTGATAAAACTCTGTGCGATGGATAAACCCAGACCGCTCCCCTCTGTGTTCCGGGATCTGTCACCACGGATGAAACGTTCCATCAAAGCGTCTGACGAGATATTTAATTCTGTATTGGAAATATTTCTCAGCGTGATGAAAATTCTGTGATTTTCAGAATACGCATTCAGATAGACTCTCGTATGCGGCATTGCATATTTACAGATATTCCCGAAAAGATTATCTACAGCCCGCCATAATAGTCTGCCGTCGCCCAGGACTGTCAGAGAATGCTCCGTGATGTTGCTGACTAATTGCAAATCTTTCTGCTCGAACCGTTCGGAGTATTCGCCGATTAACTGCTCTAACAAGACTTTCATATCCATGATTTCTTTTTGTGTTTTGGTTGTTCCGGCGGTCGCCTTGGATGCCTCCAGGACATCTTCTGTTAATTTCCGGAGTCTTGCGGATTGCTTTGTCAGTACGCCGATATATTCCGCTGCCTTTTCATCCTGAATATTTAATTTAGATAACAAATCTGTATAATTAATAATTGAAGTAAGAGGTGTGCGGATATCATGGGAAACATTGGCAATTAATTCCGTTTTGAACATTTCGCTTTTTAATCTGTCCGAAACGGCTTTGTTCATGCCATCGCTGATGCTGTTCAGATTCTCTGCGTGTTTCCGGAATACACCAAACAAGCGTTTTGTGTTGATTTTTTCTTCGAGTTTGCCGTCTGCGAGATTTTGTCCGCCGGATTCCAGTAAGTGGAGCTGATACACGACCAGGATCGTCCCGGCAATGCCGTCCGCCCACATCATGATTTTTAAAAACCAGCCGAATCCTTCCCGTTCTTCTATGAGAACAACGGCAAAGAAATCCAGGAGAAACGTCCCGACGGCGAAAATCCCGGCTTTCCAGACAAACGGCAGATACTCCAGTAATTTCGGCGCATGTCTGGTGCGATTCCGGACTCTCCCAGTCAGATTCCGGGACAGTTTCCGGATCAGGGCAAACATTTTATATAACACATTATTTGTCAGGATTGTCTTTGTCCGGATTCGGGTTGCCGTTGACATGCAGAACCAGAGCAAAATAAAACTCAGGAACATCAGTCCAGCGGCAATCAAGATAATTTGCTCCCAGCCTGTGCATTCATCCATCACGAGCAGACCGAAAATTCCGGCACAAACTAGGCAGACCGTGAATAAATCGTAGGGGATTTTTTCAAAAATCGTCCCGGAAGGTTCTTCCTGATTGGTGTGATACCCTGCGGAGGAAACGGCGAACAGAAAACAGGTGATACAGAGCAGGAACGCCAGCACCGTCATTACAGGAATTGCATAACGGTAACGATACGCAAGCGCTGTATACTGCTGTGCGGATTTATAATAATCATCTACGGTCAACTCCGCCTTGACATATCCCACGATATAATGCGTAGAGATATCCTCCGGCTCGGAGATTTTCACATGATAATAATTTTCGTAATTATTATTATAATTATTATAGTCGGACGCATAGTCTGCCGGATAGGATGCTATCAAAGAAAATTCTTCCGGATAACAGGCAATATACTGACTGACAGGGAGCATTGCCGGCGTGTCTGTATTATAA
>CAMWWG010000085.1 GCA_947177935.1 uncultured Ruminococcus sp.
AGGGAGTGTGTACCATGAAATTATTGCCGAAAACAGACGAATTCCCGGAGCTGGTTCCCGGCGATGTCAATTTAGATTTCGTCCTGGATACGAAAGATCTCCTGATTGTCCAGGATTGGCTTCTGGGGATCGGTTCGCTCCCCGTGTGGCAGAATGCCGATTTGGATCAGGACGGGAAAATCACAATCTTTGACCTGACGGCGATGAAACAGCTTCTTCTTTCAGAATCTTAATTTTTTGTGTCAAAAATCTTGCAATTAGCCCTTGTAATCTTTTTCAAATTATGCTATAATAATATTATATTTTAGTTAAAACTTATATTTTAATGATCAAATTACTGGATTATAAAATGATAAAATAGTTTCATCATTTGTGAAAGGATGGTAGATGCAATATGCTGTATATGGAAAATCCGGTTGGCAAAGTGATTTTTTCTGACCAGTATCTGCGGCAGTTGACGGAACAGACGGTCTTGCAGTGCTTCGGTATTGCCGGTTTTGCGCAGTCCGGTCTTGCTGAAAAATTATTTGATGGCAGACGCCGTGCTGTGGAAATCCTGACCAGGGATGGAAAACTCGTTATTTCCATTCATGTTCGTGTTATCTATGGCGTGAATATCCCTGTTGTTGTCCGTGCACTGATGCACAAGATTGAATTTGTGATTGAGGATGCCGTGAGAATCCCGGTTTCCCACGTCCGTGTTTATGTGGACGAGGTCGTAGAACCTTAAAAATTTTCAGAGCAGATAACAGGAGGATTTTTTTTAATTATGAGTGCAGATAATACAAGTGTGATAAACGGAAAACTTCTGAAAGACGCACTTTGCAGTGCCGCTGTCAGAATTGAGCAAGATCGTAAGATGATTGATGAATTGAATGTTTACCCTGTCCCGGACGGCGACACCGGTACAAATATGTCTATGACCATGCACACGGCAAAACGGGAGCTGAGCGTTCTGCCGGATTCCGTCAGCATTTCGGAAGTCGCTGAAAAAGCAGCATCCGCCATGCTCCGGGGTGCACGGGGCAATTCCGGTGTGATTCTGTCGCTCCTGTTCCGGGGCTTTGCCAAGGGACTTGCTGGACTGGAAGAAGCGGATGGACTGGAAATCGCCAATGCACTGGAAATCGGCGTGCAGGCGGCTTATAAGTCCGTCATGAAACCCACGGAGGGGACAATCCTGACTGTTGCAAGAATGGCATCCCAGCAGGCGCAGCTCCTGGCAAGAGATCATCCGGACGCTTTGGACGTATTCGAGGAAATTTGTTCCGCCGGTGCACAGGCACTTGCAAAGACGCCGGAACAATTGGAAATTCTCCGAAAAGCCGGTGTGGTGGATGCAGGTGGCAAAGCTCTGGTTACCATCTGGGAGGCGATGCTTGCTGTGTTCCGGGGAGAAGCGCCGGTGCTTGCTGTGGAGGAAGTTCCCAAGAAACAGGAAATCACAGCAATCGGGAGAGTGGATCTGGAAGAAGAAATCAAATTCACCTACTGTACGGAATTTATGCTTGAAAAAAAGAAGAACTGTCCGGATTCGTTCAAATTAAGAGCCTATCTGGAGACAATCGGGGATTGTGTTGTGGTTGTGGATGATGAAGAAATTATCAAAGTTCATGTTCATACGGACAATCCCGGACTTGCTTTGCAGAAAGCATTGGAATTCGGACAGTTCGTCAATGAACCAAAGCCCAAGATTGAAAACATGAGAATCCAGCACGCCGGAAGAATCCGTGCAGCACAGAATGCGGCGCAGGATGAGACTTATGTCCGGACAGAACCGGAAAAACAGTTCGGATTTGTGGCAGTTGCGGCAGGTGAGGGACTGGAAAATATGTTTCGGGAATTAGGTGCGGACTGCGTTGTGCGTGGGGGACAGACGATGAATCCATCCACAGATGATATTTTAAAAGCCATTCATGCGACGCCGGCAAAAAATGTATTTGTGTTGCCGAATAATAAAAATATTATCATGGCAGCAGAACAGACCGTCAGTCTTGCAGACCGGAATGTCTATGTGCTCCAGACAAGGACAATTCCGCAGGGCTTAACTGCGCTGATGGCGTTCGATGATGCCCTTGATGTTGAGGGCAACCGGATTGCTATGACAAGAGCGTTCGAAAAAGTTTCCACGGGACAGATCACATTTGCGGCAAGGGATTCTGAACTGGAGGGACACAGTATTAAAAAAGGTGAAGTTCTTGCCCTGGATAACGGCAAATTAGCATTCACGGAGAAAGATCTCAATCGTGCCGCATACAAACTCACCAAGAAGCTTGTCAGCAGCGACAGCAGTTTTATCACGATCACTTACGGGCAGAACGTTCCGGAAGATACCGCTGACCAGCTTTGCACGAAATTACAGGAACGTTTCGGCGACAGAATCGAAGTTATGCTTGTGAATGGCGGACAGCCTGTGTATTATTATATTATTGCAGTAGAATAATAAATTAAAATAATTTAAAAAAATCAGCCGTTTTCCGAAATTTTAAATCTTTCAGAAAATGGCTTATTTTTTAAAAATGAAAATATTTCAGAGGATTTGTTTATGCAGAGATTATTTCAGCCCATCGGCGACCTGAAAAGCGTTAGCAAAAAACGGAATGCACTCTATGAAAGAATCGGGATTCATACGCCGTATGAATTATTATGGCATCTGCCTCGGACTTATCAGGATTACAGAGAGCCCGTTCCGGTTGCGGATACGATAATCGGCATGTCTGCCACGATTAAAGTGAAAATCATCAGTAAAAAAAATCCGGTTTATACCCGATCCGGTATGGAAATATTTCAGGCAGAAGCCGTTGATGATGCGGATACCAGAATTAATATTACAATTTTTAACCAGAAATTTACGTTTCAGGGGCTTTCTGTGGGAAATGATTATATTTTGTCCGGCAGAATCAAGGAAGATCCCTATCATGACAATTGCAGGGTGATTCAGAATCCTAAGATTCTCAGTGATGAAAAAAATCCCCTCGAAGCTGTCTATCCTTTGACTGCCGGTCTGACCAATCCCATGATCCGGACAAATATCAAAGAATGTCTGGCAATTCTGGATTGCGTGAATTTCGAGACAATCCCTCCGCAGCTCCGGGCTCAGCATGGAATTATCTCCCTGACAAAGGCTTTCCATGACATCCATCAGCCCGAAACACTGGAACAGGTGGCGGATGCCAGACGCAGGCTTGCCTTTGAAGAACAGTTAAAATTAGAACTGGGTCTGCATATGCTGAAAATGCGCTCCAGAGTAAAAACGGATTATCCGATGCAGGATGTTTCTATGAAGCCGTTCCTGGATTGTCTGCCGTTTCAGCCTACAGATGCACAATTACAGGCAATTGCAGAAATTACGCAGGATCTGTCCGGCGATATGCCTATGAACCGGTTATTACAGGGGGATGTTGGCAGCGGTAAAACTGCGGTTGCGATTGCTGCCTGTTATTTCTGTGTGCAAAATGGTTACCAGAGTGTGTTAATGGCGCCTACGGAAATTCTTGCCGAACAGCATTATCAGACATTCTGCGATTTTCTAGAAAAATTCGAAATTGAGATTGTATTATTGACCGGTTCGCTGACTCCAAAACAGAAAAAATTACGTTATGCAAAAATCGCTGATGGTTCTGCAAAAATCATCATCGGCACACATGCTGTATTTCAAAAAGCTGTTACATACTGCAATTTAGGATTGGTCATCACGGACGAACAGCATCGTTTTGGCGTTGCACAGAGGGACAAACTTGCGGAAAAAGGCGGTGCACCACATAAATTAGTTATGTCTGCTACGCCGATCCCCCGGACGCTTGCGCTTGTGATTTACGGAGATCTGGAGATTTCCATTCTCGACACTATGCCCAGCGGCAGACGTCCCATTCAGACATATGCGATCACGGGAAAAATGCGTGACCGTGCTATGAGTTTTGTCAAAAGAGAACTCGTCCAGGGACGACAGGCATATATTGTTTGTCCTGCAATTGAAGATTCTGATGCAGATCTGAAAGCTGTGACGGCTTATGCGGAATTGTGCCGGAAAAAATTTCTCAAAGACTGGAATATTGCAGTCCTGCACGGGCAAATGACGGCACAGGAAAAGGATGATGTCATGGGAAAATTCCGGAATCATGAAATTGATGTGCTGATCTGCACAACTGTTGTGGAAGTCGGCGTAGACGTCCCCAATGCAACTATGATGCTGATTGAGGATGCAGAACGTTTCGGCTTGTCACAGCTCCACCAGCTCCGGGGGCGTGTGGGGCGTTCCGATTATCAGAGTTATTGTATTCTCGTGACGGAACACGTTACCGACGAAAGCCGGGAGCGCCTGCGCTTGCTTTGCAGTACTACGGACGGTTTTGAGATTGCTGAAGCTGATCTGAAACTGCGCAAAGCGGGAGATTTTTTCGGCAGTCGACAGCACGGTCTACCTCCCATGCGGCTTGCGGGACTGATTGATGACACAATGCTCAACGAAATCCAGGAAATCCGTGAAACGCTCACGGAACAGGATGTATTCCTGGAGAATCCGGAAAACCAGGCGTTGTTCTGGAGCGTGAGAGAATTATTCAGAGAAGATTTGTAAAAAACATTTAAAATTATAACAAAATATTACTGACTTTTATGAATTATTTACAAATCAGGAAAAAATTAAAAAAAATTCCAAAAAACGCTTGACAAACGGCTTGTTTTGTGTTATACTGTAATAGTCGCAGGGATGAAGAACAGAAAATCCGGAAACGGAGCTGATCCCTGGTCTGATTACAGTAATAGTGGAAGCTTAGCTCAGCTGGGAGAGCATCTGCCTTACAAGCAGAGGGTCATAGGTTCGAGCCCTATAGTTTCCACTTCGCTTTGGCCTGGTAGTTCAGTTGGTTAGAACGCCGCCCTGTCACGGCGGAGGTCGTGAGTTCGAGTCTCATCCAGGTCGTATGCTTCTGTAGCTCAGTCGGTAGAGCAAGGGACTGAAAATCCCTGTGTCGACGGTTCGATTCCGCCCGGAAGCACTCAATGCGGATTTAGCTCATCTGGTAGAGCGCCACCTTGCCAAGGTGGAGGTAGCGAGTTCGAGCCTCGTAATCCGCTCCACATGTATCGGGGAAGTATTCCCGGTATAGCAGTCCTGAAGTAACCACTTCAGGACTTTTTATTTTAGAGGGATAAAAATGGACTGGTATGCGATATATCAACAATTTTTGATAACTATGAAAGAAAATCATTTGACGCATGATGTTGGCTGTCAGCAGCAGCTATTTCAGATTCTGGAGCAAATGGATTATGATCCAAATTTTGAAATTGACTGGAACAGGATAGAACAGCTAGAAAAAGAATTTGCTGATTAATTTATTTACAAAAAAATCTGTCGGTTATTCCGGCAGATCTTTTTGTTTTTTAAAATTATTTATTAAAGCTTTAGAG
>CAMWWG010000086.1 GCA_947177935.1 uncultured Ruminococcus sp.
CCAATTTTTCGCTGATTTCCTGATACAGCATAAGCGAAAATCCGAGGATAGAACCGCCAATTTTACCAAGACCCTCTACCAGCTGCTTTAAAATCTTTGTGCCAGTCTCAAAAATCCTGGACAGATTTTCCTTTTTGATGAGTTCATCCACAAACTGATTCAGGATGCTGTCAACGGCAAGCAGTAATTCATCAATATTTTCCGCAATACCGTCCACAATGGCAAGCAGAATCCCCCAGGAAAGTGCCATGAGTTTTTCCATATTTTCAGCCGTGAGCAGTTCTGTACACAGAAATTCAATGATCTGGAATGTTGCTCCAATTAAAAAACCGAGATTTTCTATTAAGAACTGTGCAAGCATTGTAACAATCTGTGTGGCAATATTTAACATCAACTGCATTGTATCTTCTGATAGCAGAGAATCTGCCAGAAAACGGACGATTTCTAATGCTGCTCCGAGAATCAGACCCAGATTTTCGCAAAGAAAACCTGCTAAATTCCGGATAATTTCAAGTGTACAGCCCAAAAGTAATTGCAGATTTTCACCATTCAGAAGATTCCGGCATAACTCTGAAATCAACGCAAGAGCGACATTTACCAATCCTGCAAGATTCCCAAGCAGAAATTGACAGAGCATTGTCAGGATGCTGACAGCAGTCGCCGAAAGCGTACCGGCATTTGCAAGGATGGCATTCCCGATTGTTTCCAGAATTACCACTGCAATTGTCAGAATCTCGCCAAGATTGCTGAAAATCCCAGAAATCAGAATAGAGAGGATATTTCCGGCAATCGGCAGAATGATTTTCAGATTGGGCAGGAATCCATTGGCAATTATTGTTAAAATATTACCGGCAACCGGCAGGAGCATCCCTGATGCGCCTGAAATTGCACCAGACAGCACAGCAATCAGATTTTTTGCGACAGTTTGCAGTTTTTTGCCGTTTTTCTGGATTTTTTCTGAGAAATTTTCAAAAAATTTCTGAATGAAATCCGTGATCTTTTCATAATCTAGATTTTGAAGTCCGTCTGTTATACCTGAAAAAATCTCAGAGCCAATCTGTAGCAATTCTCCGCCGTGCGTCAGCAGAGAATTTTTGAGCTTTGTCAAAAAAAGTCCGGAAATTTTCTGAATTTCAGGAAGATTCTGCTGAAAACTGCTGAGAATAGTTTTTAACAGATTTCCGCCGATTTCTGCCATTTCTTCCAGATTGATAAAGTCGCCTAGCGTGTTTAGAATCTGCAATCCATCATAGAATATTTGTTTGATACCGTCGAAAAGTCCGGACAGATTCCCACGGATTGACACGGATAGTTCTTGAACAATTTCAGAACCGGTTTGCAGGAGGGACGGCAGTTTTGCCCGAATGCTGTTTCCAAAAGATTTGATGAAATTTCCGCCAAGAGATACGATTTCCGGAAGAATATCAGAAATCCCGGCAAGCAGTTCTTCACCGATTTCAAGAGCAATTATGTGAAAATTTGTAGAATTTTCAGCAATGCCTTTGAGCAATGCCGTCATCATGGTACTTGCTGACTTTACGATCTGTGGGGAGAACGCAGAAATCTGTTTTGTGAGCCAGGAAACCAGATTTGTCATCACAGATTGGATATTCTTCCCGGCATCCGCAGAACCAGATGCAAGCGCAAACAGGTTTTTAACAAGTGAGTTCAAAGCCGGAGCGGCTTCATTCGTCGTGGACTGTACCAGACTGCGTAAAGCCGGTTCAATGCCCTCGTAGACACTGTTTTTGACAGCATCCATTGCTGATTCTAGATAAGTGACATCTCCGGCAAGATTGTCATTCAGCGTCTTTGCCATCTCGTCAGCCGTCCCGGCACAGTCGGACAATCCGGCTTCTAATTTCCGTACACTGTCCACACCGGAATTTAACACTAGATTCATGCCTTTGATAGAATCTGCCGTGAATACGGAGGACAATGCCGCAGAGCGTTCCGTTTCGGACATGCTCCCTGTGACGGCTTCCACATCTGCCATGATGTCGATCAGATCTCGGTAATTGCCGTTCTGGTCTGCAATCGCAATCGACGTGCCATTGATGGAAATCTGTCCGTCCTGCATGGAGTTGTTAATATCACGCATTACAGCAGATAATGCCGTACCGGATTCAGAACCTTTCAAGCCTTGATTGGCAAGCATTCCGATGATTGCCGTCACGGAATCCATCTGTTGTTGCACATTTGTATTAGAATTTGCCTGTGCATAGGCTAATTTGTCGCTAAATTCTGCCGCTGTGAGGGCTTCGCCTGTGTAATCGCTGACAGACTTGGGAAATGCTGACATGTAGTCAGTTACCATGTCCGATACAGCCGCAAGGATTAACATACCCGGAAACGTTCTACGGTCAGAGATGCACACAGGTCACACGTCTTGCTGTTGCCAATTGCAACATATTCATAATAGGCATAGTCCGGGTCATTTTTGAAATTGCCTTGTAACTGTCGATCCGGATCATAATACATCTCAAAATTAAAAATATTGACAAATTTTATTCTATATGTTATACTATCCATGTGATATCTTGTTTTGTGCAAGATAATAAAAAGTTAAAAAATTGCGAATCTCAAATAATTTTCAATTCCGGGGAGGTTCGCAGAAGTTAAAAAGCTATTCAGGAACAGTCTGTGAATAAAACAGGTATGTTCTGAATAGATTTTCCATTCCTTGTGATAATGTGATCCATATACACCATGTATGGGTCGCACCTCGCAAGGAATGCGTGAGTTGAAATGATACTGGACAAATTGACAAATCTATAAAACATTCTACTTGATCGGCGTATCTTCCGGAAGTGTGTTGAACAGATTCAGGAACACATGCCAGTGTATTTCATCCACGACAGAACGGGACTGTTAGGACTGTAGGCATAGAAAAGTTTTCATAGAAATATTGTAAGACTGATACAGCAAGCTAAATTATTATTGAAAGAACAGCTTACAAGACAGGATTCAAAAATAGTATGTACATAAAAAATAATTTTCCAATAATATGATAAAGGAAAACAGTATAGTTTGAGTTGTTTTTTTTTTTGAAAAAAGTGTTTACAATTATTAATATTTGTGTTATAATGAAAAATATCCAAAATGCACAATTGCGTTGCGGATTTCACCATTATCATAGGAGAAAAGGAGAAAATATGAATCAAGATATTTATCAGGATAAGTATAGACCAACTGTTCCTAAAATTATTGATTATGGCTGTATATTTATAACAGTATTCCTTTGGATTTTTTCAGCTGTTTTGCAATTTCGTTTTTTTTGGTGTGTACCAGTTTTGTTATGTATTCCGTCCATTCTTTCTAAATTTCCAGGCAAAATCTGTTGTAATCAAGATACTGTTATCATACAGGATTTATACCATGGCAAAAAAATAATTCCGATAGATACAATAACAGATGTAACGATTAAGATATATGCTCACAAGGAGGGCATTGCTGGTATACTTTCCGTACATCATTATATTTTTGTAATGAAAATTATCACAGAACATAAAAAGTATAAATTTAAAATGGATGCAAAGAGTGATGTCATGGAATATTCTTTTGGTTCCATTGATATTGAGAAATCGAAAAACAAAGTTGCATTTTTGAAATTAAAAAAATATATTGAGGCAATTCATGCTATCAATAATCTGTAATGCAGTGTCAATAAAAATTAAATATTCCCTACATGCTGTGAAGCGTTTATGTGTCGGACGTTCGGCGAGCCGTAGCAGAAATTTTTCACGTCCATGACGATGTAACTCCCTGTTTCCGGCGGTTCTGCGCTGTCACAGTCCCCACAGACAAGCAGATCATTCAATTTTGGGAGATAGTCCGACAAGGAAGATGACGGAATGATGCAGAGTATATAATCGCTCTGCTTCATGGATTTATCAACCGTAAACTGCCCCTGCTTGTTTTCCCAGTAGACTGCCGGAATCACATGCCTGATATAGCTCTCCATGCGGTCTGTCCCGACTGTCCGTTCATAGACCGTGCAAGCGACTTGATTCGTGAACATGCCTACACCCCCCGGAACATCAGCCCCGTGATGCCTAAATAGCGTAAAGCTGTGGATTTCAGGGATTTTTGAAACTCTGCGTCCGTCAAGGAGAGTTCCTGCACATAGTCATATGGATTTGCCATTGACACAGAGTAAGCACCAATGCTCTCGGATGTTTTCGGCAAGTTTTCAAAATTCGGAACGCCATCCGAAAAGATAGCGTTCCGTCTGAAAAACTGTTCTGCTAACGCACAGGTGCATTTCTGGACTTTAACTTTGTGCAGATCTAACAAACTTTCATCCTGTAATCTGTCAAAAGTCACAGTGTCAATCCATTCCGAGGCACGCTCCGCAAACGTGCGGAACACTGCCTCATCCTGGATCAGAGTGCCTTTGAAGAAATCCTGATAATAGGGGAAATCAGCATATGTCATCTGCTCCACTGCCTTTCGGTTTGGGCTTGGATTTCGGCTTTTCCGGAATTTCAAGACCGATTGTTCTCACCAGAATCCCCCCTTATGTCGTGGAATGGGAACAGTAAACACCCTTAACTTTATTCTCATAAACGTCCGTCAAGCCGTACGCACGATAGAAGAATTTCCAGGCATCAGCCGTCTGGTTCGCTTCCGGCGTGATGATCTTGTTCACAATATGCTTGGTGAACTGAATCACTGCGGATTTATCAATAATCATAAAATTGATGTTCTTGCCGGTCTGCGATTTCTTGTAACCGCCGATTTCCTCACCAGTTGTCTTGCCGTCCAGCAGGTCAATTGCCGTGTAGAAACGTGTCTGCGGTACTTTGACAACGCTTGAAAATCCCTCCAGCATTGCCTTGGATTTGTATGTGTCAAGGGCAATAATTGCATTGTGGAGGGTCGGCGTGAGGAACAGAATGCGCCCCTCTGCGTTGACTTCCGATTCGTCCAGGACGTTATTAGCCGCCGTGATGGCACTGCACGCCTGGTCACCTGTTGCCAGGGCTTCGGATTTGACTGTAATTCCGGATGTTCCTGCATACTTTGCAAATCTGTAAGCATCCATTTCCGGCACAACTTTATTGCGGATAAACTGAGACGACAGCATACCGAACGAGATGCCAATTGTCTCCTCGTCGTCCATAGCGTCCACGCTGAACGCCCTGCCTCTGTCATAATCAAATTTCACAGTCTCCCACGTCAGTTTGTCGTCACCATCCACATACCCGCCGTTCCGGTCATAATCTGCGAGTCCGTCCATGTCGATTTTGGGAAGTAAGATCTCATTTGTGTTCGTTCCCTGGCGGACGGTTGCAGCATCACTTTCCAACACGTTTGTGAGACTGGCGAGCTTGTAGAC
>CAMWWG010000087.1 GCA_947177935.1 uncultured Ruminococcus sp.
ATCTAAAAACCGAAGAATATATCGAATATGTAATTTAAGGAGCGTAATAAGAGTATTATGAGAGAACATAACCATAACAATCATAATCATGAACATCATGAGGAGAATATTTCACATATCCATTCCCACAGAAATCTGATCGGATTTGATGAACACGGCATCCCGGTAGTGACTCTGAAAGCCTCCCATCACGGCGGAGAGGAAGACGACAGTCCACAGGCATTTATCAAAGATTACATGAATGCAGTCAGCGAATACCGCAAGACTTTTCCGTCAAAACAGGATGTTATGGAACAGACACCCGATCCAGCAGTCAGAGAAATGCTGCTCCGGATGGAACAGCTTGGCATTGATACCGCATTTGACAGGTTCGACAAACAGAAACCGCAGTGTAATTTCGGACTGGCTGGTATATGCTGTAAAATCTGTAATATGGGACCTTGCAGAATTACCCAGAAATCTCCGAAAGGTGTCTGCGGTGCGGATGCAGATCTGATCGTAGCGAGAAATCTTTTGCGTTCTGCGGCAGCAGGTGCGGCACAGCATGGAATGCACGCAAGAGAAGTGATGCTTGCATTGAAATATGCGGCGGAGGGAAAACTGGATGTTCCGATTCTAGGAGAACAAAAAATCAGAAGTACTGCGGAGGCTTTCGGCATTGCACAGAAAGACAGACAGTTAAAAGACGTTGCAAGAGATCTTGCTGATGTGCTTCTTGATGATTTGTCAAGAACCGTTCCGGGAGAATATCAGACAATTTCAGCCTTTGCCGTTCCGGAACGGCAGGAAGTATGGAAAGAACTGGATATTATTCCCATAAGTGCCTATCATGAAGTATTTGAAGCCTATCATAAATCAGGCTGTGCAACAGATGGCGACTGGAAATCCATCATGCAGCAGTTTCTGAGATGTGGACTTGCCTTTACATTTTCGGGCGTTGTCGGTGCATCCATTGCAACAGACTGCCTTTTCGGCGTCGGTGACAGAGTCACTTCCAAAGTCAATATCGGTGCATTGAAAAAAGGCTATGTGAACATTGCAGTTCACGGGCATCTTCCCTTGCTTGTCAGTCAGATCGTGGAAGCCGGCAAGCGTGAAGATCTGCTGGAACTTGCCAGATCCAAAGGCGCAAAGGGCATTCAATTCTATGGGATCTGCTGTTCTGGACTCTCGGCGATGTATCATTATAATGGCGTGATTCCGTTGTCTAATGCCGTTTCGGCGGAGCTTGTTCTTGGAACAGGTGCGTTGGATTTATGGGTCGCTGATGTGCAGGATGTCTTTCCGTCTATCATGGAAGTTGCAAAGTGCTTTAAAACAGTAGTCGTCACAACAAGTGAATCTGCAAGGCTTCCCGGTGCGGAACGGTTTGAATATGATCATCATCATTCTAATATTGGTGAAACCAAGGCGCTTGCTGAAAAAATCGTAAGACGTGCCATTGAGAGTTTTGAGACCAGAAAAGGAATTCCCGTTTATATACCGCCGTACGAAGTAGAAGCCGAAGTCGGCTTTTCCGTTGAGTATCTTCACAGAAGATTCGGCAGTATGAAACCGCTGGCAGAGGCTATCAAAAATGGGCAGATTCTTGGTATTGTCAATATGGTTGGCTGTAATAATCCGAAAGTTCTGTATGAAAAATGTATTGTTGATGTTGCAGACACACTTCTGAAAAACAATGTATTGATTATTTCCAATGGCTGTGCATCATTCCCATTGATGAAACTCGGCTATTGTGCAGTTTCAGGAAAAGAAAAAGCCGGTGAAAGTCTGCGTGCATTTCTTGAACCAGATTTACCGCCTGTATGGCACGTGGGAGAATGTATCGATAATACTCGTTCCAGTGGTATTTTTGCAGGTGTTGCCAATGAACTGGGACATAACATGTATGAACTGCCATTTGCATTTTCTTCTCCCGAATGGGGTAATGAAAAAGGCATTGATGCAGCGCTTGGATTCAGGCTGAACGGAATCAGCTCCTATCATTGCGTAGAAGCACAGATTTACGGTTCTAAGAATGTCATTGAATTTATGAAATATGGCACAAAAGAATTGCTCGGCTCTACCATGAATGTAGATACAGATCCCGTAGCACTTGCAGAAAAAATAATTGCTGACATGAAGGAAAAACGCAAGATGATTGGCTGGGATCAATCATAATCAGGAGGTAATTTATATGGCTTGTTTTATTGTACCTGTTGCCGAAGCAATTGTTACAACAATTGCTGAAAAAACATTAAAAAAACATGAAGGGAATACAGACAAAAACAATAAAATCCCGTTTTCACAGAAACTCAAGGTACTCAACGGAATGCTTTGGGGCGGTTCCGGACTACTTGCATTTGAACATCTCTGGCATGGTGAAATTGTACCGTTTTTCCCGTTTCTTACCAACGCCACAAATCCGGCAGATTTTGCGGAAATGATGCACGAAATGGCAACTGTCGGAGTTTGTATGTCACTTGTTGTGACAGCTGCATGGGGTGTATCCATGGTATGGCTTGAAAAAATGAGGAAAAAAGAAATTTCTAAAAAAATTCTTAGGGAGACTGTGACATGACTTTGCTGATTACCGTTTTTTCGGCATTAATTTCTACATTGCTATGGTATACAAACGAAAAAGCAAGAAAGCTGAAAGTAGGAGGCCTTTGTCTGACGTTCTGGAGTGCATCGCTCATGTGGCTGGTAGATGCTGTTGCGGAATATCTTGAAGTCGGTGCAGTGTATTTTCAGCCAACTGTACAGGACATGCTGAATGATACTTTTCTTGGACTGTCAGTAATTGCGGTTGCTCTGGTTGTGTGGATTATAGTAATAGTAATGAAAGACCCTGAAGAAATATGGAAACTGAAATAAATTTTGATTTTCTCAACAGAAAAATCTCAGTCAGGAATAGCCCGACTGAGATTTTTTTAATTTTGAAATCCATTAATTTCTGAATATAATCGTTATTCGGATTGGCTTGATTTTTCTGAATTTTGTTCTTTTGGAATCTGCGGACGGTAACGATTCCGGTATGCCATACGTTTCTGCCAGATTGTCCGGTCTGCAAATCTATAAAACTTCCAGCAGAGCCAGATCAGATAAATCACAGGATAAACCGAAAATAAAATACTCAGGAATAACAGCATTGCCGTATCAAAACAGATTATTCTTGCGGCATTTTCCCAGTAAGGATAAGTCACAGTCTCGGCCGTGACCAGTTCCCGGATGTGCCGCAGTTGTTCCCATCTCCCGGAAAGAGTATATCTTACCGTATTATCCAGAATGTTTTTCGTGATTTTCTGTCCGTCCTGTTCCGTTGCCTGTGCAGCTCCGGAATCAATTGCATCAGAAATCAGATTCTTTGCAAAATTTCTGACCGGATTCGGCAGGACAGCTTCATAACAATCAATATGTGTGCTGGAGGAATCTCCTTGTAATTCCTGATAAAGTGTGTAGGAAAAATAAATTCTTCCGGTATCGCCATAGACTGTTTCTGTTGCATAATCCGTCTCCGGTTCAATCACACCGGCAATCAGACAAGCCCTGTTCTGAATCCGGATTTCCATGCCGGCAACTTCCGAAGACCCGAACAATTGCCATGCAAGCCTAGTATCTATGACAACACGATCCTGCATCAGATCTGATTCCTGAAAATAACTTCCGTCTGCAATCCTGGGCGTGTGCATGATGAAAAAATCTCCCCCCACGACAGTAGCAAATGCCTGTGCAGATTTTTTACGTGTGCCTGTAATTTCCATCTGTCCGCCTTGTGTGCTGTAACAATCATACCAAAGCCGTGTATCATCCGAACTGATCTCCAGCGAGGCAGAAGTCAATTGCGTGTTGATTTGCTCATGCAGAGATGTAATCTGATTCGTGTCAAAATCCGCTTCTTGCCGGAGAAATACACTGATCTGTGAAAATTTCAGTTCAGAATCTCCCTGCCACCTCTGCGCCGCCTGCTGATGATATAGCAATCCGGAAAGTATTGTACTCAACACTTGCAGGAAAATCACAAGAATCACACAGAGTACTGCAAATGAAATTCTCAGAATCTGTGTTTTTTTTAATTTTTTCAAATTAATTTTCCTCCATACGGACTTGTGTCCCGGCAGTCAGCGGCTTTTCAGAATTTGTAATCACAAAATCAGAACTGTTCATATCTCCCTGGACAGCACTGTTGATTTCATCATGTGCCAGAACGGTTACATCACACCGGCTTGCGTAATAACGATTCCCTAAAGGCGTATTTTTGGATTTTAATAATAAAATAAATTTTCCGTCATTGTCTTCCATAATGGCACTGGACGGCACAACGCAATCATAATTTTGACTAGAACAGGAAATGGAAAGTGCCAGGGACTGTCCGACACTGACATCGCTCCCAGTGATCTCAAAAACCAGTAATTTGTTAGTGCTTTTGGGATTTTCTGTATCCGGACGGATAGCGGTGAGTTTCGCCGTCACATCATTATAATATTGATTGGTAATTTCTGCTGTAATGCCAACACGCAGTTTCCTTGCCTGTTCTGCTGTCACAGAGAACTGTGCTGTGTAACCGGAATTCGTCAATGTCAGGCTTGCCAGGGTGTCCCCGTTCATCACGGTATCACCTGCGGCACAGCTAATAACACTGACAATGCCGTCATTTTTGCTTGTAATTGTCTGTGTGCCGGTATCTTTCCGGAGTTTTTCCAGTTCTGCCTTTTGTTTGTCAATGGCATTCTGCTGACTTTTTAACTCTAGTTCGTTAATCTGCTGTGTCAGCGTATCTTCTTGTTTCTTTTCAGAGAGTGCCAGGATTAACGCCTGCAAATTGCGCTGTTGCTGAGAGACAGCTTCTTCCAGGGATGCAATATCCGTCACGTCGCCGCCCATTCCTGCTTGTTGAGATTCATAACTTGTCACAATTGCCTGTGCATCTTCCATTTCTGATTTTACAGCATTCAAATCATTCTGAATCAAAGAAGTGATGTTCCCGGCTGCAGATTTGTAATTCTGCTGTGCCTGTTCCAATTCCGTCTGCGCCTGTGTCACAGCATTTTTTGCATTCTGCAAATCTGTTTCCATTGCCCGGATTTCTTCCAGTGCCATCCTGGCATTTTCCACATCTTCATTTGCATAACGCACTGCCTGCTGTGCATCTTCCATGGCACGTTCCAGATCCGTGAGGGATAATACGACAGAACCCATGTCTTCGGGATTACCCGACGATTCTGTGACTTCCGGAATCAGAATGCCGTTCCCCTGATTTTCCTTTGCCGTTTCATAATCTGTTTTGGCTCTCTCATAAGCGATCTGTGCTTTTTCAGCATCCCGTTCCAATGCACGGACGGTCTGTTCCTGTTCCG